>JACZSB010000374.1 GCA_022574435.1 Fidelibacterota bacterium | reverse complement strand
CAGTGGATCATCAGCAAATTCCTGTTTCACTTTTAATTCATATTCCCGGGAAAACACCTCATGACCTGACACGATTTTATCCATTGTTCTCTTGGATTGATTCATATAGGTTGTTATTGCTGCCAGCGCGTTATGTAGTCGACGTAGTAATTCTTGAAAATAGAGATCGGCCATCTCCATGTTACGATCTGTTTCAGGGGGCATAATAAATTTTGGATGATTACCCTCGCGTGACCAATTCTCAAAGTCAGTGACATTGTCAATGTATATCTTGAGCGCAGATCGAAGAAATTCTATTTGCCCCATCCATATATGACCTACATCCGATTTAATGTTTTTCTTAACTTTTTCTAAATCACCCAACGCCTTCGCTCTTTTCTTAATCAATTCATCCATCACTTGAATCACACTGTATAATTATTTAAGTTGCAACTTAGATATCTTATATTCCGTCTCAACACCGCCAGTAAAGAATACACGTTCAAAGCACGATGATTGCAAAATGATATCACTTATTTCGAAGTCTATATCTCCTGTTGACGTTAAACTGCGAGTGTCTCAAATGTAGATATCCACCACATAACATACCCTCTATCGCTAATACCGACGGAAAGTTAACGGAGAAGTTATGTAAAATCTAGGAAATGTGGGGGGAGAAGGGGCCAGTGAAGAAGTGGCATGGGCGGTGGCAGCGGCAGTCGGGAGAAAAGTTGCGCGCCTCCTCAAATCGAAACTTTGAACTAGACGCTTGAAACCGGTTATGTAAACAGGCGAAAAATCTGAGAGATTACACTTCGATAGTCTCGAGGCGGGCGTCTTCAGGGATATCGGGCTCAAGGGCCAGCCCTTCGGTTTCGCTCAGGACAGGCATATCCTCGGCTCCCACCTTTAGGGACTCAATCAGGGCCTCATACTCCCGTTCCTGGGCGTTGACCCCCGGCAGGTCTACCAACCACCCCACCCACCAATCGCCTTCCTGTTTAATAACAGCTTTATATTTCACGGTTTACTCCTTCCTGAACGGTACTTCGAGGTCTTATTTTGCGAGCTAGCAGGTCCACAATCTCTGAATGCCTGGGAACTTGGGTCCGGCGATGTGCCCGGCCCCAGATTGAGTGCCGCCGTCCTTCCCGAATCAATTCAGCCCCATTCCGTCTTAGCCGCCGAATCAACTCGGATCGCTTCATGGAGGAAATTTACGGCTATAGCGCCCGAAAGTGAATACGGAAACCACTGGCCCGACTTGATACTGGATACTAGATGGGATCCCGCCAACGGCGGGGTCCCGCCGCTTACAGCGGGGCCCGATGCTTTATGGTTATCCTCGGACCACAGATTGCGGGGAGCAGCCAGTGAGACTCAGTCGTTTAGCTTCTCCACCACGTAGGCCCCCCAGGGGCAATATTGCCCAACCTGATCTAGAAAGTAATCCAGATTGTCGTGCACATACTGAGGCCTCCCATCGCATAGCTCGATGGTGACCTCAGCCAGCTCCCATTGACTGGGAACATAGTGCCAGTTCCAGTCAAGGTTATGGTCGCCGTTACCCCTATCAATGGGGCCGTTGGGGAACAGTCTCCTCTGGTCTTCGGGGAGCGCCAGTTGGGCCTCAAGCTGCGCAATGGTTTCAGGATCAAACGTAACGGCCACAAAATGCTCAGGGCCATCAGGGAGGTCCGATAGTACGAACAGGTAGCCCCCTTCCACAGACGGATCGTCGGGCTCCTGGCAGGCTATCCCAGGCCAGGTCAGCATCAGCAAGAGGATTGATGGCAAGTGTCGCATACCTTCCTTCCTATTAGGTTTTGCATACCTGGGGCCAAATCAAATGGCCAGACACAATGCGCCGTCCCATTCAATACCCTATTGATTTGAATTTGACGCTCTTTCTCACCGAATGGTTGTCTATGAATGGTAGATGGCCAAGTAGGAAGAGCCTAATGCATTACGCCCCTACGAGCTTATCCCTCCACAATAACTTGCTCCTCTATAGCCTGCTCCGCCTTTGGCAGGCTCCCACCGCTCGCAGCGGGGTCCGATGCCTGAACTCGTAACTCGAAACTCGTAACCCGTAACTCTAAATCTGCCAGTTCCTACTTCCCCTCCCACTCGGGCGGCCGCTGCTCACCAAAGGCCCGCAGCCCCTCCTCGCGGTCGGTAGTATCTATCAGGCTGTCGTAGGCCGCCCCCTCGATCTCCAATGCACGGGATAGGGGCTGCTCACGGCCTTGCAGCACGGCCCGTTTGGCGGCGCGCAAGGCTAAGGGGGCCTGCTTGGCGATCTCCCGGGCCAGGTCGTCGGTGGCAGCGGTCAGATCCCCGGCGGTGACCACCCGGTTGGCAACCCCCAGCTGCAGGCATTGGGGACCGTTAAGCACTTTGGCAGTGGCGATCAGTTCCAGAGCTTTGGCGACGCCCACCAGCCTCGGCAGGCGCTGGGTGCCACCACCACCGGGGATGATCCCCAGGCTGGTCTCGGTGAAGCCGAAGCGGACGTCGGCGGCCATCACCCGCAGGTCGCAGGCCAACGCCAGCTCGGCCCCGCCACCCAGGGCGGTACCGTTCACGGCGGCGATGGTGATTTGCGGCAAGCGAGCGATGGCGTCGAGGCAGTCGCGGATGGCGGTGACTACCTGGGAAACCTGGTCCGGCGGTGTGGCCTGACGCTCCTTCAGGTCGGCCCCGGCGCAGAAATGTTCCAGACCCGAGCGGAAGACTATCACGCTGGTAGTGTCGTCACCGGCCAGGGTAGCGGCCAATTCGGCCAGTTCGGCCATTGCCGGGAGCACCAGCACATTCAGCATTTCTGCGAAAGATACCGATGGCAACTTGGTTGCCGGCTATGCCGGGCCCTACTCTTTAAATTGGACGCCAACCGGAGGAACCGCACTTGCCCTGGTTTCTTCCTCTTCCAGCGGGTGGTCAGGAGGGGTGACCACCGCTTCAGTGAGTATCGGGGGAGCAAATGCGGGCAAAGGGACTTTTACCGCAACAGACAATTCTGACAACAGTTTGAGTGATGGAACCTTG
>JACZSB010000373.1 GCA_022574435.1 Fidelibacterota bacterium | reverse complement strand
GCAATAGATACTTGGTGAAAAGGGCCTCACCAACCGCTCGCACGCTGCCGATAGACGAAGCTTCATCACCAGCGGCCGGTAATGACCCTTGGGCTCCCCGGCCCACCAGGATTAAGAGCAGCACCACAAAAAATATTACCAGCACACCATACCACCAGCGCTCCAGTGGCACCACGCCCAGTCGTGGCTGGTCCGGTTGCACATTGAGCAACATCACTACAAACAGGAACAGTACCATGATGGCCCCGGCATAAACCAGCACCTGTAAGACCCCGATAAAATAGGCCTCCAACAAGAAGTACATGCCGGCCAAGTTGGCGAAAGCGAACACCAGCGCCACCACGCTGTACATGGGGTTGCGGTTGAGTACCACGAACAGGCCGGAGCCCAACAGTAAACCGGCGAATATGTAGAACAGGGCAGCGCTCATAAACTGATGGGGATCTCTACCTTTTCGCCCCGATTCTGCCGCTGGTAAATGTTGCCCTTGCTGGTCACATCATACACCTTCAGCAGGCCTTCCTTATCGATAATCAGGTTCTCCCGCGAATAGGAGCTGAAGTCGTAGATCTCCGTCAACTGGATGGCATCTTCCGGACAGGCTATCTCACAAAAGCCGCAAAAGATGCACCGCAGCAGGTCTATCTCGAACTTCACCGGATAGCGCTCGGCGCCTTCGTCCCAGGTGGCCGCCGAGGGTTCAATGGTAATGGCTTTGGAGGGGCAGGTGGTGGCGCACATTTCGCAGGCCACGCATTTGATCCGGCCATCGGCATGTTTATTCAGGCGGTGCAACCCCCGATAGCCCTCCAATGGGACGTGCTTCTTCTCCGGATACTGAACGGTTTCCTTCCGGACGAATATGCGGCTCAAGGTAATCATAAGCCCCTGGATCAGGGCCGGCAGGTAAAATCGATCCCAGAATTGGGGCTCGTAGGTGCGCAGGACAGTGGCCAAGTTACCTCCTAACTGTCTCTCAACTGAACCAGGTCATGTACAGGCCGGTCAGAAAGACATTAAATAGTGCCAGGGGCAACAGGACCTTCCACCCCAGGCGCATGAGTTGATCATAACGGAAGCGGGGCAAGGTCCAGCGTACCACGATGTACAGGAACAGGAACATACCCATTTTAAACCCGAATGCCAGCACCGACAGCACTACCCCCCAGCCGCCCAAGGCCACTTCATCAACGAAGGGTATGTCCCAGCCACCGAAAAATAGGCACACCATGAAAGCGGAGGAGGTGATCATGTTGGCGTATTCGGAAAAATAAAACATGACGAACTTAAAACTGGAATACTCCGTATGGTATCCCCCCACCAGTTCCTGCTCCGCTTCGGTGAGATCGAATGGTAAGCGGTTGGTCTCGGCGAAAATGGTTATCAGGAATATCAATACGGCCAGCGGCTGTTTGTAGAAATTCCAGCCGGTCTCCTGCTGATGGGCAATGATCTGGTTGAAGGTCAGTCCACCACTGATCATGATCACACCCACAATAGCCAGCCCCATGGCCAGCTCATAGCTGATCAGTTGGGCTGTGGCCCGCATTCCGCCCAGTAGCGGATACTTGCTGCCCGAACTCCACCCACCCAGGACAATGCCATATACACCTACAGAGGTAAGCGCTAGAATGTAGAGCAGGCCGATGTTGATGTCGGCCACCTGCAGTTGAATTATCCGCCCCCCCATCTCAAAGGGAGCACCAAAGGGAATCACCGCAAAGGTCATCAGGGCCGGGACCATCACCATTACCGGCGCCAGCAGGTAGATAGGTTTGTTGGCGTTGGCCGGGATGATATCCTCCTTGAGCAGAAACTTGATGCCGTCCGCCACCGGTTGCAGGATGCCACCAAACCCCACGCGGTTGGGTCCGTGGCGGTACTGTATAAAGCCTGCGATGCGGCGCTCGGCCAGGGTCATGGCCATGACACCCACCAGGGTAAAGGTGAAAACCAGCACTACTTTTACCACTATGATCAGTATGCCGAAGGTATCCACTACCCGGCTCCCTGGACAAACTGTCCCCTGCTGCCCAACTTAAAGCGCGTCGCCCGGCTGTAGGCCGGAATAGATTGGTTGATCTTCCAGGTGACGTCTCCAGCACAGGTGAATAGGCTGGCCTGGCCCGTGAGCAGCTGGATAAGCTCGGCCATCACCTGCCAATCCGGACGGGCTTCGCCCATGATGGTCAAGGCCGGCTCGAGCCACTGCACCAGTCCTTGTTTATTGGTTACAGTGCCCTCGCGTTCGAAAGGTCCGGCCACCGGCAGCACCAGATCCGCCTGCTCGGTTAATGTTGAACCGTTGGCGGCCAAAATGACTTTAAAGGGGGCCGCCTTGAACAGCCGCTTCAAATCGGGCGTGAGCTCCCCCCGGCCGTCGCCATCCAGTACCAACAGCACCCCTACGTCACCCCGGTATAGGGTCCTGAGCGCCGCCGCCTGGTGCTTGACCATGTCCTGCGCGCCTCGGCGGTTGCCCCCCTTGTCGCCGCTGATTATAAACCCGGAGGGGAAAACCTGGTCCTCCTGCTGCAGCACCGGCAGCATTCCCAGCGCTTTCTTATCTGTGAGCAGACTCAATAGCTGCCCCAATAGAAAATTGCTCTCATTAGGAAAGGTGGGTGAAGCCAGCGCCCGGACATTTCCCTGGCCGCCGTACTCAGCCACCTTTTCGGAAATCTGTTGATAGGCCGCGTCCCAACTGAGCTCCTGCCAGTCGGCGCCGTTTTTGAACCGGGGCCGGGTCAGACGATCATCCGTATACTTGTGGAAAGCGTACCGCCCGTAATCGCAAATAAAGTACCCGTTGGCCTGGGTGTTCTCCCGGCTGACCACCCGGTAGATACGGTTTTTAGCGGCGTCGACGGTGATATTACAACCGGTGACGCACTCGGTGCACACTGAGGGAGTATGCGAAAGATGCCAGACCCGGGTGGTGTGGATATAGTCCTTCAGTAATAGCGCTCCCACCGGGCAGATATCGGCTACGTTACCGGCCTGGGGATTGTCCAGCGGACGGCCCTCGAAG
>JACZSB010000372.1 GCA_022574435.1 Fidelibacterota bacterium | reverse complement strand
CGATCAAATCCTCCCTTTCCATCGCATCAATAGCCCCGCGGACAGCGGACAGCGCCGGTCCCAGTTTGGGTCCCAGCACAGGCAAATTGGGCTGGACCTCGTAGGTCATCAGCGCGGAGCGCGGCAGATCGGTGCGCAGGCGCTTGATATTGAGCTCCTCCAGCAGCTGCGAACCGTTTTTCTCCAGGGCCGCCATGGTGGCCTGGTCACCGCACACCAACAGTTCACTGAGCGGCTGGCGCACCTTGAGGCTGGCCTTATTGCGGGCCGAGCGAGCCAGGGCCACAACCTGCACCAGGCTGTCGATCTCCCCCATCAGCTCCTCATCCATCAGATCGGCCCGATATTCCGGGAAGGGGCACAGGTGCACGCTCTGGGGCGCTTCATCATCTAAGGAACAGACCAGGTTGCGGTAGATTACTTCGGCCACGAAAGGGACTACCGGCGCCAGCACCTGGACCAAGGTCACCAGCGACTCGTGCAGAGTGCTGTAGGCGGCGTACTTATCCCGGTCATTGGCACTTTTCCAGAATCGCCGGCGATTGCGACGGATGTACCAGTTGGATAATCCCTCCAGGTAGCTGTCCACCGCCCGCATCACCCGGTCTGTACGGTAGCCGTCATAGGCCTCCCGGGCGGCGCGCACCAGCTGTTGGGTCTTGGCGGTCATCCAGCGGTCGATCTCCGGCCGTTCCCCGTGGGGCACAGTGTGCTTGCCGGGGTCGAATTCGTCCAGCGCGGCATAGGTGACAAAGAAACTATACGAGTTCCACAGGGTGAGCAGCTTCTTGCGCACCTCGTCGGCGCTGTCATAGCCGAACAGCAGGTTAAGTTCGGGGTTCTGGGCGGCGTACATCCAGCGCATCACATCCACGCCAATTTTATCGGCCGCCTCATCGAACAAAATGGCGTTCCCATCGGATTTGTGCATATCGCGGCCGGCGGAATCCTTGACCAGCGCGTGACCCAGCACCCGCTTGAAGGGGATTTTGTTCTCCAGCACGGTGCTCATGGCCAGCAATGAATAAAACCAGTTCCGGTACTGGCCAGGGAAAGACTCGGTGATAAAGTCGGCCGGGAACCACTTTTCCCAATAGGCCCGGTCGTCATGGTAATGCATGGTGGAGAAGCTGACGATCCCGGCGTCCAGCCAGGGGGTGCCCACATCGGCGATGCGCGAAACGGCGGCGCCGCACTGGGGACAACCGATCTTTACCGCGTCCACCCAGGGGCGGTGGGGGGTGTGCCCCTCGAAGTCCTCCCAGCCGCTGACGGCCTTTTTTTGCAGTTCCTCCCGGGAGCCGATAACCGTCACCGTCCCACATCCGCCACACTCGTAGATCGGCAGAGCCAGGCCCCAGTAGCGTTTCTTGGAGATCATCCAGTCGGACATATTATTCAGCCAGTCCAGCTCCCGGTCCAGGCCGAACTCCGGCATCCAGTGGATCTGCTTGGCCACCTCCATGATCTGGTGGCGCAGCTCATCCATGCCAATGTACCATTCGGTCACGGTCCGGTAGACCAGCTTGGTTTTGCAGCGCCAGCAGTGGGGATAGCGGTGCCGGTACTGCTCCTGCTTGATCAGTAGTTTCTTCTCTTTCAGGCTAGCTATCACCCCGCCGGCCACGTCGTGCGCCATCTGTCCGGTGAGCCAGTCGAAACCGTCCACATAAATGCCCGCCTCATCGATGGGCTTGATAACCGCCAGGTCAAATTCCCGGCCCAGCTCGTGGTCTTCCTTGCCGCAGCCCGGGGCGATGTGCACGATCCCCGACCCCTCATCGGCGCTCACTTCCCGCCAGGGGATCACCCGGTGCTCCACGCCGGACGCCGCGGGCAGCTCGTCGAACGGCCCGTCGTAGGTCCAGCCCACCATTTCAGCGCCCTTGACACGGCTGACAATCTTTGGCTTATATTTGCGGCCGAAGGTGCGGGGAATCGCCTCCGGCATCAGATACAGGATACGGCCGCCCTCCTCGATGGCCACGTACTCCTTGTCCTTAGCCACCGCCGCGGCCACGTTGGCCGGCAAGGTCCAGGGGGTGGTGGTCCAAACCACCAGGTACTCCTTGTCGCGGCCCTTCAGGGGCAAGGCCACGAAAATTGACTTGTCATCGATCTCGCGATAACCCTCGGCCATTTCGTGCTGGCTGAGGCCGGTGCCACAGCGCGGGCACCACGGCATGGTGTCCTCTCCCTTGCGCAGCCAACCCCGCTCGTGCACCATTTTCAAAAAGTGCCAGATAGTATAATTGTTCTCATCGGACATGGTGTAGTAGGAATTGTCCCAGTCCATCCAGTAGCCCAGGCGAATGGACTGCTGGGTCTGGACGGCGGCGTACTTGCGCACCCGCTCCTTGCACAGCTCCACGAAGCGCTCCAGGCCAAAGGCCTCAATATCCTTTTTGCTGGTGAACCCCAGCTCCCGTTCCACCTCCACTTCCACCCACAGCCCCTGGCAATCAAACCCGTTCTGATAGCGCTGCTCATACCCCAGCATGGCGTGGTAGCGCTGGAACAGGTCTTTGTAGGTTCGGCCCCAGGCGTGGTGCACGCCCATGGGGTTGTTGGCGGTGATGGGACCGTCCAGGAATGACCAGCGCGGACCGCCCCGATTGCGCTCCCGGAGCTTATTGAAGATGTCGTGGGATTCCCACCACTCCTGGATTTCCAGTTCCTGGCGGACAAAATCTACTTTGGAATCAACGGGTTGGTAATTCCTTTTCATCTGGGAAATTTACCAGTAGCCCGTCGAAAAGTCAACGCGGCCGGCTGGGTGGGATGAAGAGCCTAGGGACATGGTTTACAGATTGGGGTGCTGCGAAGTTAATTTCATTGATCTTGGGATCGCCCAAGATCGTCACCGTGGCCCTGGGCGGGATCTGACTTCCACAGCCTCGTCTTCCCGCGCCAGCTCCCCAAACCAATTCCTCCCGGGTTAATCTGGAACGTTTTCCGGTTCCAACAGGACAATGCGATGGACTTTTGGGGGCCGATCCAGGCGAATGAAGACCGCGGCGATATAGCGTTAA
>JACZSB010000371.1 GCA_022574435.1 Fidelibacterota bacterium | reverse complement strand
TCGCTCAGGGCCACTTTCAGCCTGGTCAACTGCTCCACGGCCGCCTGCACTGGGCCGTCCACCGGTTTCGCGGCCTGCACCCTGGCAATGCACTCCGTGATCGCTGCACCGGGGGCATACTCAGAGCAGGCTGCTTCCAAAGCGGCCAGATTGCGCTCCAGGTCCGCCCGGCCGATGGCCTCCAACTCCTCCAGTGGAATGTTAATGCGTTCGTTGGTCCACAGCATCTCACTGAACAGCTCGGCGCCCAGGGCAAAATTATCGGTAGCGCCGGCTTCCAGACCTTGGAACCATTCGTCAGCGTCCGCAAAGGCCTGTACTGCGGTGGCGTTGGCCGCTTGAAAGTCAGCCAGCAAATCCTGATCATCGACTGCGGCAAATATGCCCGGGATGTCGTCTGCCAGGAAACTCGCCAACCCGCCAAAAATTATCCGGCCCAGCTGCACATAGGTCTTCGGCAGTGGCGTTTGGAGGTTGCTGCGCATCTGTTCCAGCGCCTCCGGTACGTTGCCGGCATAGGTGATATAGGCCCGCAGGCGCTCGTTCAGCGGGGCATACTCGCGCGATACATATACATCCGGCGACAGCCCATAAAACCTGGGATTCTTATAGGGCCAGCCGGCTTTCTCCAGCCAGAATAGCTGGCCGTCGATCTCGCCCAGCAGGTATTCACGTTCAAAGCGCTCGGTTTCGGTGAGGCGGTCACCCTCGAAGCGCTGGGCTGCCTCCCGTTGGCCCTTCAGCCAGGCAATATACTCATTGATCGCATCCGGACTCCTGTCCGGCAATTGGCCATCGTACTCGTGCCGGCCCGCGTAGACCGCCGACGTCGGCTCGTACTTAAAGTACTGCTCCATAAAAGAATCCACGAAATTGGCCCATGGCGTAGACTCTCGCTGACAACTAAATCCAATTATCAGGCTGATTAGCAGGACCAAAATCGATCCCTGTTTACTATATTTCATCTAGTAACTCCTCCCTTGATTTATCACTATGTCAATAGGCCAACAGCTCGGTCAATGCTTCCTCGATCCAGGCAGTCTGGGGCAGCACCTGCTCCTCCAGTGTGGCACTGTACGGGATGGCCGGGCAGTCGTAGGCCGCCACCCGTTTTACCGGGGCGTCCAACTGCTCGAAGGCCTCGTCTGCCAATCGGGCCGCAATCTCAGCCCCGAAGCCGCCGGTGAGCAGATCCTCGTGCACCACCAGGGCGCGGTTGGTCCTGCGCACCGACGCCAGCACGGTCTCCATATCCACCGGGTTCAGGGTCCGCAGGTCAATAATCTCCACCGACCGGCCCAGCCTCTCCGCAATGGCCCCGGCCGCGTCCTGGGACTTTTTCACCATGGCGCCCCAGGTGATGATGGTGGCGTCCTGCCCGGCCTGCACCACCCGGGCGCTGCCAAACCTGAGCAGGAACTCGTCCCCCGGCTCGGGCGAGGCGGCATAGCGCTGCCGGTACAACCCCTTGTGCTCCAGGAACAGCACCGGGTCCGCCATGCGGCAGGCAGCTTTGAGCAGCCCCTTGGCATCGGCGGCATTGGAGGGATAGGCGATCCGCAACCCGGGAATATGGGCGAAAGTGCCATCGATGGATTGGCTGTGGTACGGCCCGCCTCGGATATAGCCTCCCACCGGCGCCCGCACCACGATCGGCACGGTCCAGTCGTTGTTGGACCGGTAGCGCAGGCCGGCCAGCTCGTCGCGCAGTTGCATCATGCCCGTCCAGATATAGTCGCTGAACTGGATTTCCACCACCGGCCGCCAGCCGCAAAGGGCCAGCCCGATAGCGGTGCCGATGATGCTGGCCTCAGCCAACGGCGCATTGAACACCCGCTGGGGCCCGAAGCGGTCACTAAGCCCCCTGGTGGCGGTAAACACCCCGCCCTTGCCGCCGGCCACATCCTGCCCGTATACCACCATCCGCTCGTTGTGGGCCAGCTCCTCGGCCAGAGCGTGGTTGATTGCGTCCACCAGCACCACTTCTTCGCCGGTAGCATCCGGCTCCAGTGCGCCGGATTCCCCAGGCAGCGCCTCTTCAGCGTATACGTGGCGTCGAGCTGTAGCCGCCTCAGGCGGCTCTGCCTCCAGCGCCCGGCGCGCTTCTTCCCCGATAACCTGGGCCACCTGGTCATCAACAGCGGCAAAATCACCCTCCCGGGCCAGGCCGGCCTCCAGCAGCTGGGCTTTAAGCACCAGCAACGGATCGCGTTCCCGGTCGGCCGCTAATTCATCCTCAGGGCGGTATTTGCGCTGGTCGTCGGAGCTGGAATGGGGCAGTAACCGGGGTACGTGGGTGACGATCAGCGATGGCCCCTCGCCCTGGCGAGCCCGTTCCACAGCCTTGCGGAACGCCAGGTGCACTTCGAAGAAGTCCGAGCCGTCCACTTCGAAGCGGGCCAGGCTGTCGTAGCCGGCGCTGATCTTATATACCGAGCCCCCGGCGGTCTGCTCAGAGATATGGGTGGAAATGGCGTATTCGTTATCCTGGATATGAAAGATCACCCCCAACGCCTGCCGCCCGGACCAGTTCAACGCCTCGTGGAAATCCCCCTGGCTGGTGGCCCCCTCACCCGAGCCGACGTAAACCACCTCCGACGTGCCGCTCATTTTGGCTCCCAGCGCCACCCCCACCGCCTGTAAGTATTGGGTCCCGGTGGGGCTGCTCTGGCTGGGTATGCGCAACTCCACCGAACTGTAGTGTTGGGGCAGCTGGCGGCCACCGGACATGGGGTCAGCGGCCCGGCCCAGGGAGCTCAACAGGTGGTCACGGGGCGTCATTCCCCACTGCAGGGTGAAGGCCGCCTCCCGGACGCTCTCTTCCAGCCCCGCCGCTTTACCTTTGGCAATGAACGCGGCTAACTCACCGGCCTTGCCCGCCAATTCTGCATGCTCTCTCTCATTGTCTCGAGCTGGCTGGCTGTTCTTTAAAGGACCAGTCATGACTTCATCTTCGACGGTGGCATGATACAGAATCTGCTTGACCCAATAACCGAACGCTTCCTTCAACTCGGCTATGTCTTCAAAGGTCGACGCA
>JACZSB010000370.1 GCA_022574435.1 Fidelibacterota bacterium | reverse complement strand
TGTTCTCTGTAATCGTGTTCAGCTTAGGATGTCGCTGCTGTCAGAAGTGGGCGGTAACCATCCCAACGGTGGGCCAGGGCAATTTGCCCCGGTAGTATGTAATCTCCGGTGCTTCCCCCAGTGACCGCTTGCGACGCATTTCCGCCAGTGCGCGAGATCGTGACTCTTTATCGAACTCCAGCCCGGTAATAATGCGCTCCAGCCCCACGGCTGCCTTTTTCTTCTGCACAAGCAGCCGCTCATCGTTGCGCCGGTCCCGTTTGATGCGGTTGATCTGCTTCTGTCGCTCTCTGCGGTCGGCCTGCAGCCCTTCATCCTCCCGCTCCTTTTCAGACAGAAGTTCCTTTTTCAGTACCCGGTCCTTGGCCAGCTTTTCCTGGTGCCGCTCAAGTCTGGCGATCTCTTCCTTGACCTTGGTTGTCAGGTAGCGGTCGTAGTCGGCGGCCACCTTAAGATACTTGGTGCGATAAGTAGCCTGGTTCCAGTTACGGGAGGTTAAGATAAGCTCCAGCATAGTGGCCCGCTTCTGTTTGTAAATGTGGACAAAGCGGGCAGCCAGCTTCTCCTGCAGATCAGCAATCTCCTGTTCCTCCCGGCGGATGAGTACTTCGGTGAGGTTGATGCCGTCGTTCAGCTGCTTGATCTCAGTGCTAAGGGCGGCCACCAGGCGGCTGGTGAGTGAAATATGTTCCTCGATATCGTAAAGCTTTTGCAGGACATCCTGCTCAGCCCGTTCTTTTTTGGCAATGCGGCGCTGGTACAGTTTGATCTCTGCGCGCAGCTGCTGCAGCTCTCCCTGTTTGGCCCTGATCTTGATGTCCAGCTGCTCAAGATCAGCTGAAACTTGGCCGAGCACCGGGGCCAGCAGCAGTAGCAATACGAGTCCTGTTCGCGCTGTACGATACATATCAGTGTAATAATAGAATCGCGGATATTTCAGATGCAACTGTTTTTCCATCAACCGTCTTGACATACACCAGTCTTCGGGCCAACTTAAGCCTATGCATAATGGTATTTGGGAAAACATTTTCCGTAGCAAGAAATCCGAACTTTCCGAGACCGCCTTCGCCCTGCATCACGTTCCGATCTTCAGTACGCTCTCCAAGCGGGAGCTAAGGGAGATAGAGAAGATTGTCCATCACCGGCAGTACCAACCGGGAGAGGTTATCTTCAATCAGGGTGACCCGGGTCTGGGAATGTACATCATAATCAAGGGTCAGGTGCAGATCGTCAATAATCAGGACCCGGAAAACATCACTGTCTATTCCGAAGTGAGCGACGGTGATTTCTTCGGTGACCTGGCCCTGGTGGATGACTCCGACCGCTCTGCCACAGCCCTCAGTTCCAGTGAAACTCGGCTGATCGCCTTCTTCAGACCTGAAATGCAGGACATTATCACCAGGTTCCCGGCTATTGGCAATAAGCTGCTAATGGGTCTGGCGAGCGTCATCGCCCAGCGACTCAGGAAGACCAATGACTACCTCATCGCGGCCCAGAAGCAGGCCTATGAGCGCGAGACCGAGGACAAGACGTCCGAATAAGGCCGGTGAGTGCCGGCTGCTGCCATGACCCCACCGACAACCATCAACCGGCTGGGCCAGTTCCTGGTGCGCAGCTCGCGGTTCCTGATACCGTTACTGGCGGTAGTTCTCCTCTGGCAACACATCGCCCCCATCATGTTGCTCCTGGTGATGGCCCTGTTGCTCGCCAGCATTCTGTCGCCGCTGGTGAACTTCCTGGAGAACCGCCTGGGCGGTAGCCGGCTGGGCGGAGTGCTGGTGGTGTACGCTACCATCATACTGATAATAGCCGGATTGGCCGGCTCCCTGGTACCGGTTTTGATCAATGAGGCCCAGGATATGGCGGCCGCATTCAGTGGCCAGAGCATCGAATCGATGACCGCGACAATGAAAGAATCGATGCAGGATTTTGCCTCACCTAAGATGCAGACCTATATCGATGATAATATGGGCAATTGGATTGCCAAAAGCGGCTCGTTCATGCAATCGCTGCTGGGCGATTTGGCCGGTATCATGGGCAAGCTGATTGCTACGGTGATGAAGCTGATCCTGGTGCTGGTGTTCACCTTTATCCTGCTGCTGGAGTCGCGGAACTTCAAGCTACAGGTAGTCCAGGCAGTGCCCAACGCCTACTTCGAGATGACCCTCAACCTGCTGGATAAGATCCACGCCCAGGTGAGCGGTTACCTGCGGGGCCAGGCGGCGGCAGCGGCCACGGTGGGAGTGATGTCCACCATCGGCCTGTACCTGCTGCGATGGATGCTGGAGGTGGACATCCCCTACGCCTTCATCATCGGAATGCTGGCGGGCTTCGCCAACCTGATCCCTTTCATCGGCCCCTTCATCGGGATGGTGCCGGCTATCATCGCCTACCTGATGACGCCGCAAGCCGCTGGGATCAGCGCCATGGTGCCGGTGTTCATCGTGGTCATGTTCCTGGTAGTACAGATGATCGATAACTTCTTCGTCTCGCCCAAAATTATGTCCGCCAGCGTAGGCATGCACCCGTTGGTGGTCATAGTGGTGATCATGGTAGGCAATTCCATCATGGGTCCCTTGGGAATGCTGTTCGCCGTACCGACTTTCGGGGTGATCAAGGTGACCTTGGAAGAGGTGCTGTGGGGCCTGAAGGCCTACCACATCCTCTGAAGCCTTGCCGCCGGAAACCTCAGCTCCCCATTCGCTGACCGGCCCCTTGGCCCCAGGTTAGTTTAATCAATGACCCGCTTATGGCTCGCGAATGGCTTACCGGCACCTAACTTATATCCCGTCAAAGGTTGGCTAAAGGCCCTAAAAAGGTTCATGCTTGTCGATGGGGGAGATGAGCCCAAGAGGGAAATGCAAACTTAACCGCAAAGCCTGCCCTGAGCGAAGTCGAAGGGGCGCAAAGGGGATGAGTTTAGAGTATAAGATATTGAGAATGAAGTGGTTTTTATCTGTTTGATACCGGGATCCATATGCAGATACCGGAGCCGGATACCTCACCCCTTCGGTGCGCCCATCCGACAAACTCCCCCGCTTGCAGTGGGGTCCAGGTCTAGCCCTTCG
>JACZSB010000053.1 GCA_022574435.1 Fidelibacterota bacterium | reverse complement strand
ACCAGTACTTCCTCGGGGAATTCCGGGGTCAGGTCGGTGAAATGGGGCGAAGTCTTGATCTCATCCGGATCGATCCCGTTAACCGCGTCCACTCGCAGGAGGGCAAAGAAGCGCTCATTGTCTTTGGGCGGCCGGATCTGACCGCTGATCAGGTGGCCGGTGCGCAGACCGAATCGCTTGATCTGAGACGGCGAGACGTAGATATCATCGGGACTGGGCAGATAGTTGAAGTCGGGTGACCGCAAAAAACCGTACCCGTCGGGCATAATCTCCAGGACCCCCCGGGAGTATACATTGCCCTCTTTTTGGGCCTTGGTTTCCAGTATCCGCAGGATCAGGTCTTGTTTTTTCAGGCCGGAGAAGTCGGTAACTTCCATATCCTGGGCCATTTTGGTCAGATCCTTCACCCGCAGTGATTGCAGATCGCTGATGTCCATTATGCGTTCCTTTTGCACTGATTTTTTCTTGCTCACCGACTTCGCATGGCCGGCCTGTTGCCGGCTAAGTCAGAAGTGAGTTTATCCTCACTCAACAATTATATGATTCCCGAATTTCCACCCTGTTGGTGGACTTATATATTCTTTGCCGCTCTCAGCGGTTTCAAGCTGAACACCGGGACGGCCGGTGTAATTCTGAGTAATGAATGGGACTGTATATAGAGGTGGGCCGACAAAACGACCTGATGGAATACGATTATTGCCGGGTTATCCCGCTGACAAGATTATTCGGTTATCAGATCAAGGCGGTCATACCTGAGCCGGACGCCACTGCCGGGCGCTACAGCATTTTCCTCCTGTCGATTAGTTGTTTTAATATTATTTACTCAAAAGAACGAAAATAGTCAGATCTGGTGCTCATTTGGGAAATCCGTTTCAGAGGGACGAGAGACTCGCCCTAATATTGAACCGTTTAACCGAGTATGTCAAATGAAATTTTAAATATCTCGGCCACTGCTGGTCCCAGGTAATGGGATCCTATTATGCTCACCAGGTCATGGGGGCCCGCGGCTATAAGCGCCTGTCCAATGGCCTCCGAAGCCGAGGGTATGACCTGAAGCTCAGGATGGTAAACTCTGGCGAGGGTTGCCAGTTCGGCAGCCGCTAAAAAATGGCGGGTGCCCGTCTGGGTAAGAATCACCTCATCGAATCGTCCCAGCAGTAGTTGCAAGACCTGTTCGGCATTTTTATCGGCCTGCAGGGCCAACACCAGCCACTTGCGTCCAGATTGGTCCTCCCGGGT
The DNA here is from genome assembly GCA_022574435.1 of Fidelibacterota bacterium. Taxonomy (GTDB): domain Bacteria; phylum Fidelibacterota; class Marinisomatia; order SCGC-AAA003-L08; family TS1B11; genus JACZSB01. The sequence continues at coordinate 10,903 of JACZSB010000053.1, read as the reverse complement.
AAAATTAGCCAGGAAGGCCTGCACGCCATGGGGATTGTGGGCCACATCGAAAATCACTTTAGGTTGCTCCATAACCTGTTGATAGCGGCCCGGCCAGCCGGCTGTCTCCACCGCCACCGCGGCAAGGCGCCGGTCGAAACGCGCACCTAAAAATTCGCGGGCTAAGGACCAGGACAGCCGGGCATTCATCACCTGGTGCTCACCGGGCAGACGTAACGGCTCGGGCACCGCCAGGTCCGCTCCGACAAATGTCAGGGGCGCGCCGGTTGCCTGGGCCGCTTTGCGGATAACCGCCGCCACTGAGTCCCGCTGGGGCGCCGAATAACACGGAATACCAGCCCGGAGAATCCCGGCTTTCTCACGAGCGATAGCTTCGGGAGTATCGCCCAGCAGGTCGGTGTGATCCAGGTCGATGGGGGTTAGGGCTGTCAATATAGGCTCAGTGGCGGTGGTGGCGTCCAACCGCCCACCCAGGCCCGTTTCCAGCACCCCGACGTCCACTTGGCAGTGGCGAAAATAGCTCAAGGCCAGAACAGTGGTGGCCTCAAAAAAGGTGGCCTCCAAACGCCCTATGGCCGCCCGGTAGCGCCGGACCCAGTTCACAATGTAGTCATCCTCGATGCAGACCCCGTCGACGCGGATGCGCTCATTGAAACGACTCAGGTGCGGGGAGGTATACAGTCCCACTTTAAGATCGTGGCCCTCCAAGATCCTGGCCAGAATGGCCGCTGTGGACCCCTTGCCATTGGTGCCGGCAATCTGTATCAGGGGCTGGGCCCGGTGGGGGAAACCACAGCTCTTTAGCAGGCGGCGGGTGGGATCAAGTCCCAACTTGATCCCTTTGCGCTCCAGGCCGAAAATATATTCCAACAGCTCCCGGGACAACATTGATTTTACTTTCTAGGTTTCTGCCAGCGCCTGGCCGGTGTGGCAGGTTGGTTAATATTAGGGCTCACTGTGCTGGACAAGAAAGACGGATGGGTAATTTAAACTAGAACGATGGGGCGGTTTCGCCAAGGAGCATAGTCTACTGATTGGAGGCCATGGCCTGTTCCTGCTGCTTTTTAAACTTCAGGATGGCATTATAAATGCCTTCGGAAATGCGTTGGCGGTATTCGCTCTGGCCCAACTTCTTCTCTTCGATACGGTTACTCAGGAAACCTATTTCCACCAGTACATTGGGCATGGTGGCTCCGATGAGCACGTAGAAGTCGGCCTGCTTCACGCCCCGATTGGGACTGTCCAGGCGGGCAGCCAACTCCTGCTGGACCTGGGCGGCCAACGTCTCGCTTTCCTTCAGCCAGGCGCTTTGGGCCATGGTGGAGAGGATCAGAGTCTCATCGGTAAATTCCCTGTAGCGATGATTCGACTCTTCCAGGGCGATCACGCTGTTTTCCCGCTGGGCGATCTCGATGGCTTCGGGGGTGTTGGCCGGTGCCAGCAGCCAGGTCTCAAAGCCCCGGGCTCCGCGATTTTTCACCCCGTTGACATGGATCGAGATAAACAGCTTGCCGCCGGCCTCGTTGGCGATCTTCGTACGTTGAAACAAGGGGACAAAGACATCTTCGTCGCGGGTGTAAACCACCTTCATCTTGGTACGCCGCTTGAGCAGCTTGCCCAGGCGTAAGGCCACGTCCAGGCAGACCGTCTTTTCTTGCAGGCCCCCCCGTCCGGTGGTGCCCGCGTCCTTGCCGCCGTGTCCGGCATCGATCACAATGGTGTTCAGGTACCACAGTTTCCGCATTTCCTCGGTGCGGTTGCCCTTCTTGCGTACCGGATTGCGTAGAGCTATGTGCAGCTCCCGGCCGTTGTCCACCTGGAACACTTCCGGCAGGGGGACCTTCTCATTGAGCTTGAAACGCAGCTCTGCTGAATTATCCAGCTGGCGTCCCCAGGCATTTCGGATGAGACCACCCATGGTGGAGCGGGCCAGCTCCAGGGTGTCCACCTTGCCGGCGGGGATCTGCACTACCAGCCAGCCGTTATCGGTAATGTAGCGCACGATATTGGCAGCCTCGAAGGTCTGGCTGGTTCGCACCCTGATCAGTGTGCCGTTGCGTTTTTCCTCCACAGTGGCTCTATGGATGTTATATCCCAGTAGCGAGCGGGGGCCGATAAAGGCCCGGCGAGATTCGTCGAACGTGGCGCCTTTCAGCACAGTAGAGCCTAGAATGCGAAAAAAAGAGCGGGCGGGGAGATAGAAATCACGGCCATCGAAATACGAGGGGGCCGGCAGCTGGTAAGATTTATCATCGATGATAACGAATGAGGAGAAGGCCGTTACCTTGACTTCCCCTTCACGAAAATGCAACACCTGCTTCTGCACGGCATCGTTGACATAGTACCTGATAGAGAAGGCCTCAGCCAGTTCGGCGGTGTTGAGGTATTCCACCTGGCCGCGATAGAAGGTATTGAGGGTGGCCCGGTTTCCCGGCTGATTGGGAAATATTACCCGTATCTCATCGGCCAGTGCCCTGGCCGGTAAGAACCAGATCGCAGCCAACGGGAGCAATCGCAACGTCGCCGCAAGATGTTTAAAACTAAGCCGTAGCAAGCCCGATATTCCCTATAGTCAATTGCCAGGTTAGGCCGGTTGGAGTGGGACCGGCTAAGTTAGATCAAGCGCCATTTATAGTGCAACGTCCAACTGGAGACCGTACTGCCCCGGTTGACCGACAAATTTACCCTGTTCCTCTTCGTAAAGCCACTGCCGGCGGCTGCGGAATGACAGCCGGCCGCGACCCAGCGGCAGCCCCACCAGAGCATAAAGGCTCCACCCCCGTCCAGCCAGGGGCCGCAGAGCGAATTCGCCGGGGAGACCGTCCTCATAAATGTATATCCGCTGGTCCCAACTGCCGGTATTGAAACCGTAAGCGCCTCCGGCCACACTCAGGCCGCTGCTCAGGTGGCGGCGACGCACGGCAGCGCCATAAACGAGTCCCGACCCTGACAGATCGCTCCCGGTAGTGTGCACCTGGGCCACCAGCAGGCGCAACCGGGTGCTCCGATCCGCCTTTAGAGTGACCGACAGCCGCCGGTACCGATGGGATGTTTGCAGCTGCTGAAACGACTCGAGGCCCAGGGAGTCGATTATGGAACCAGCTTGGGTAGCCTGCCGGTTCCTGATGAGCACCCGTATTTCCAAGCGCCCCTTCCGGGCGGCAGCTTCCCACCCACTCTCACGTCCTTCATCGGCCCAAATTCCCGGGGCTTGAGCTGTTGTTTGCCGGTAGGTGTCCAAAAAACCGCTGAGACTCACCGGGGCCAGACGCCAACCCCAGCCCAGGAACCAGCCGGTTTCGTTGCCCCGGCCGACCCGCTGCCCCATCAATTGCCCTCGTAACGGCTCCCAGCCGGGAGGATAGCGGCGGTAGAGCATAGTCAGCCTCAAACGGCCGGTTGACGGGTGGGCAGGGCTGGAATAGGACAGCCGCGTGAGATTGGCTACCCGCTCTCCCTGCCAGCCGTTTTCGTGGGCCAGCTCCCAACCACCGGAGGGACCGGCCAATGCTCGCCTGATGGTCAGGGAATAGTATTGCCTGCTCACGGCGACGGTTTCCGCAGTTGGCTGTAGCGCATATCCGGCGGTCAGGCCACCCACTTCCCAGCCCCCCAGGGACAGCGATCCTCCCAGATAGGGCAGTCTTTCACCGGTCGTCAGGGCCGGCCGGGTATGCGTCCGGTAAGCCACCACTCGCGGTTGCCCATCGAACTGGGTCAGATCGACCTGCTTGCGGTGGTAGCCACCAATCAGCATCAGCCGGCCTCTGTGGTACAGCGAGCCAATTCCCCGCAGGAAGCCGCTGGTGCTGGAGCTGATCCCGGGCCGCATTCGGGCCGTGGCGGGGAGCGAGCCCAGCTGCGCCGTTCCCAGCGGCCGGGGAAATTCGTCCGCCAGCAGCAGGCCCGATCCCCATGACAGGCGATAATCGCCCAATAGTAGTTGCCAATGGCGGCCCGGACGCGACAGGCTCAGGCCGCTGCGGTCGGTGAGGCGGTATTCTCCCGGCCGGTGCTGAGTGCCGCCCAGGATCAGCCATGAGCCTGCCTCCACCCTCATACGGGTGCGGATTTTCTCCCCGCTGGAGCCGGCTACCAGGCGGCTGCTGAGTTCACCGACGGCCTCGGTCCCTGCCAGGTACGCGACGGTCTTGAGAAGGGCCAGAGTTTCGGGCGGTAAGCCTGTGCGGCGCTGCAGGTCCCGCCAATCGGTAAACCGGCCGGCCTCCCGAGCACTGTGGACCGCTTGCGACACTGCCGGACGCAGGAACCAGAGATCGACCGAGGCGGCATTCAGATCCAGCGGGTCGTCCAGCAGTGAAGCCAGGGCTGCCTGCTGATCCTCGGAAAGCGATTGGCGGTCGAAGGTATCACTGCTGAGATCGGCGTCACTCTGCCCATACAGGGCGGCGCCCAGGAGCAAGGTCAGGATGCTATTTAAGCGCCAGTCCAAAAGCGGTGGATAGGCCGAATAGCGGGTGGTGATTTACCCGGATGAACAACTGCAGGCGCGACAGGGTCACCCGGGTCCCGACGAACGGTAGAGAGGGATGGGTCCGGTAGCCCAGCAGCAGTTCCAGTCTCCCTCCGCCTCCGATGGAGATCTCCAGCAGCTGCCGCAACTTGAACCCGGGGGTCTTCTCCAGCCCCAGGGCCCAGCCGTAGTGGTCCCTCGCTGGGTGGAGCAGGGCTAACTGGAACAGCTGCCGGGCCAGGCTTTCGTAGGCCCCGTCATCATCCGGAGCCAGGCCGCTGTACCAGAGGGAGAAGATCATATTGTCGGTCAAGTCCCCAGCCAAGCCGACGCCCAGCAACAGTTCCGATTGAACCGGTTTAAAATTGAGGATGGCAACCTGGTTATAGGTCAGGCTGACGCCGGCGCTGAACCCGGCGAGCGGTTTGCGGGCCAGGGCAATGGTGGCCTGGGTTTCTTTATACAAGCGATCCCCTGAGCTCCAGACCCCTACGGCGCCCCTCCAGAAACGGTAGCTGCCGCCCAGCGACAGCTGTTGTCCGGCCGCCCAGGATTGGCCGAACGGCACCGTCCGGCCTACGGAGGACCACCAGTGCTGATCCGGCAGCCGGGCGGGAGAATTCAGGGCGGGGGAATGGATACCGTCCAGCGTGGCTAGTGTCGGCCGGAACAGCTCCACCCCCTCAAAAGCAGCCGCCATAGGCGTTACCAGCAGGACGGCCATACCTGCCAGCCACAACTCAACCGGATAACGGCTCAGCGTTCCGCGGAACGATTCGCGGCGACCGGGGCGCATTGGTTATGGGGTCTGAGCCCGGTTCCCCACGGCAGGCCGATTCTCACTGGGGATCACCCGGAAAACCTTCTCGCCCTTTTTAACCATTCGGTACCTCTCCCGGGCCAGGCGCTCGATGTACTGCATGTCATTATCCAGACGTGTGCGGACCTGTCGCAGCTCGTGGGAGCGCTCTCTCAAAAGGGCGATTTCCACATCCAGGCGCACTTGTTCCCGTTGCAGCCGCCACAGACGCAGGAGGCCATGCTGATTAACGGCAAGAAAAAACAGCACCGCTACCACTACTACCATCGCCAGCCAACGCTTCAGGCGGCTATCGCCGGTCCGGAACCCCCGATACCGGCCGGAGCGCCTGACAGCCCGGGGGGTCATGACGCGGCGCCTCCGGAACCCGACATGGGAAATACCTCCAGTCCGGGGAAGCGGGCTGCCGGGCCCAGTGATTCTTCGATGCGCAATAGCTGATTGTACTTGGCGATCCGCTCACTGCGGCTGGCGGAGCCGGTCTTGATCTGACCCCCGCCAGTGGCGACAGCTAGATCGGCGATGGACACATCTTCGGTTTCGCCCGAGCGGTGGGAGATGACAACCCCAAAGCTGGCCTCCCGGGCCAGGGCGATGGTCTGCAGGGTCTCGGTGACGGTACCGATCTGGTTGAGCTTGATCAGGATGGCATTCATGCTGCCTTCATCGATGGCCCGCTGCAACCGCTGGGGATTGGTGACGGTCAGATCATCCCCCACGATCTGGATCCGTTGGCCCAGCCGCTGTTGCAACGAGCGCCAGTGGTCCCAGTCATCCTCCGCCAGGCCGTCCTCGATGGATATGATGGGATACTTGTTCACCAGGTCCTCATACAGGGCTATCATTTCATCGCCATCCAGGACCCGGTGCTCCGAAGCCAGGGTATACTTGGCAGTTTTAGGATCATAGAACTCGCTGGCGGCGGGATCCAGGGCCAGGTAGACCTGCTGCCCCAGCCGGTAACCGGTGTGCTCCACCGCCTCCAGGATGACTTCAATCGCTTCCTCATTGGAGCGCAGGTCGGGCGCGAAGCCGCCTTCGTCGCCCACGGCCGTAACCAATCCCCGGGCCTTGAGTACCGCCTTCAATCGGTGGAAGGTTTCCACGCCCATCTGCAACGCTTCGGCAAACGAGCCGGCCCCCACCGGGAAGATCATGAACTCCTGGATGTCCACGCTGTTATCGGCGTGCGAGCCGCCGTTGAGGATATTCATCATGGGGATCGGCAGGGTGTATTGCGGTTGCTCCCCCTTGAGATAGGCATACAGCGGTTTACCTGAGGCGGCCGCCGCGGCATGGGCCACCGCCAGCGAGATCCCCAGGATGGCATTGGCCCCCAGACGGGCCTTGTTGGGCGTGCCGTCCAGCTCTATCAGCGCCTGGTCCAGCCCGGCTTGATCCAGGGCCTCACGACCGATGGCCGCCTGGGCCAGCTCACCGTTAACATGGGCCACGGCTTGCAGCACCCCCTTGCCCAGGTAACGCTGTGGATCGCCGTCCCGCAATTCCACCGCTTCGTGTTCGCCGGTGGAGGCGCCGGAAGGTACCATGGCCCGGCCCATACTGCCGTCTTCCAGGTGGATTTCCACTTCGACTGTGGGATTGCCCCGGGAATCGAGCAGTTCCCGGCCGTGAATGGTGGTGATTCTTGGCACGTATCTCTCGTATGATTAGAATTTAAGGTGGGAATATAACCATTGAACGGCTGGTTCCCTACTCCATTGCAGAAATTTGGCAGACGGCTGGCCCGCCTCCGGCCGGTGGCCGACAGTTTCCAGGGATGTAAGGTCAGTCAGGCCGCAAGACGCCGTGGGTGGTATCGACCCTGGTATAAATATAATCTCCCCACGGCTTTTTATTGAAATTGGCGGCGTTGCCGGCGGTGTAGAATATAACATCGCCCACCTGGCGCCCCGGAGCCGTCCAGGCCAGTTTCCAGCTCACCGGCCCATCCTTGGTGCCCATATAGCTGCCCTCGGCGGTATGTTCTATATACTGCCGCCTTGAACTGTCGGGCCTGGTGACTGTCAGCAGATGAGTGAGATTTTCGTCAACCAAGCTGATTTCTCCTGCCGGTTGGTGCTTATCTGTGAGCGCGGTCAGCTGGAAGCCCCAGCGCTTCTGCCCCGGTTTGGCCAGGGAGACCGTCAGCAGGTAGCGCCGGCCGGGTTGGTAGACCGGCGGTACCCCGTGTAGGGAGATGGTGCCGTCACCGCTATTCAGCTCGTATTGGGCATGGCAATCGACCACCCGGCAGCTGGCCTCGCCCGGCGCGTTGGTGTATTCGGGCTTAGAGCCCTTCCCATAGCGGAAAGCCATGGCTGAGCTCGCTATAGCCAGCAGAATAATGAGCCGGATCCTGGGCGGCTTTCTGGACATCGCTATTGATACTGCCGATGGTCGTTACTGAAGCATCTGCTCTACGGAACGTTGCACGGTATCCAGGATCTTTTTGGTCTTTTGGATCTCTCTGATGGCCCGATCGGCGGCAGCGTCATCGGGGTCGAGCGCCAAGGTGTTATCCATGAAGTATAAGGCCTCCGAGTATGCGCCCTGCGCTTGCTTGAATAACTCCATGGCAATCGCCAATTGTTCGGTATCGATAGGAGTGGCGCTGACTACGTCGCGGTAGATGTCCTGGCCTTTCCTCAGAGCGTCGTTGGCGATATTGGAATAGACCGCCCCGATGTTGAAATAAACGTTCGGGTCCCGGGGAGAGTTCTTCTGGGTCTCCTCCAGAATCTCCAGGGCGGCTTGCAGCTCCTGCTGCTCTATATAAAGCGAGGTGAGGCGTTGCATGATAATCATATTTTCAGGATCGTTATTATGGGCCCGCTCATAATACTTGACCGCCTCAGCCGTCTCACCGGCCTGCAACGCCTGCTCACCGGCCAACAGCAGCACTTGCCCATCGTCTGGATCCATTTCGAGGGCCTTCGCCAGCGCGGCGCTTTCACCGTCGGTATCTCCCAGTTGACGGTAGCACAGCACCAGACTGATGTATGCCGGGGCTTGCTCGGGCCAGATCAGTATTGCGGTCTCGAAATGTTTCTTGGCCGCCAGTAGTCCCTGCCGCTGGTTGTCATCCAACGTCTGCCCTTCTACCTGGCTGATAATCTCATTGAATAGATTTGCCCCTCGCTGGTATGCCTGCTGCCATTGCACCTGGCGGGTATTTTCCACCAGTTCCGCAATAGGGTGCCCCTGGTAATTCTGGGTGGGGTTGCGCCGCAGGGCTTCAGCCAGCATCTCACTCATTTCCTCATAGCGCTGTTGAGGAACGTACACCTGGGCGGCCAGGAGGTAAGGGACCAGCGCATTGGTAGCCTCAGCCGGAACTTCCAGCGCCTGCAGGAAGAACTTCTCCGCCGCTTCCAAGTCGCCTTGCTGCACGTACATCTTGGCTGATACGAATTCCTGGCTGTCGCAAACCAGACCGGCCAGGGCGATTATAACTCCTAGCGATGCGATCTTCGTAATCTTTCTCACAATCAATTCCTTACAAATAATTATTTCCGGGACGGTAAATCCAACCAGTCAATTTAACGTCACTGACAGCGGGAGTGAAACCCTACTCCCGGCGGCCGGCGATGATGTCGGCCCGCTGCTCGATCCCGGCCGTTGTGGCCGCCAGCAACCCGTCCAGCCCAAAGCCTTCCACGGTGAAGGAGGCGGTAGCCGCTGCCACGATCACCGCCCGGTCCAGCTCGGCCATTCCGTGGCGGGCCAGGTGCCCGACCAGGCCGCCGGCGAAACTGTCGCCTGCGCCGGTGGGGTCGACCACTGCCACATCCGGGAAGATCGGCACATGCCTGCGACTGTCTCCAGCGGCCAACAGCGCTCCCTCCCGGCCCCGCTTGATGATCACCGTGGCAGGGCCCGCATCCAGGAGATCCCTGGCAGCGGAGTCCAGGTCGTCGTGGCCGGTCAATTGGGCGGCTTCTTCATCGTTTATCAGGAAAATATCCGTCTTGGCCAGCACCTCCTGCAGCTGCTGCGGGTAACGATCAATCCACAGGTTCATGGTGTCACTGATTACGGTGGGAGCGCCGGCCATTTCCCGGCACACCGCCAGCTGTAGGCTGGGCTGGATATTACCCAAATAGACGATGCCGGATTGCCGGTTGTTGGGATTGATGCGAGGTTGAAAGCTCTCGAAAACGCCCAGCTCGGTGAACAGGGTTTCCCTGGTGCTGAAATCGCTGGAATAGCGCCCGCCCCAGCGAAAGGTGCGACCTTCAACCTGCTGAACATCACTCACGTCCACGTTACGCTCCCGGAACAGGCGCCAACCGGCCTCGGGGTAGTCACTGCCTACCACCCCCACCAGCCGCACCGGCGCGAACAGTGAGGCAGCCACAGCAAAAAAGGTGGCCGAGCCACCCAGGACGTCTGTCTGCTGGTGTTCGTCGGTCTCCAGGGTATCTAGGGCAATTGAGCCGACAGCCAGCGTAGATTTGACTTTCACAACGAGCCATTTTATGACGGGCAGCAGCTAAATGCAAGTTTGAATGGATCGGATTGGGGGATAATTTGCATTGTGGGGTACTTGGAATACTGTTCTAATTGCGGAACCCGTAATGAATTACGGGCAATGGACGGCCGTAAACGGATGGTCTGTCCCAGTTGCGAGACCGTGCATTATGATAATCCCCGGCCGGCCGCCACCATCCTGCTCGTCCATGATCAGAAATTGTTGCTGGTAAAGCGGGCAGAGCCACCGGCGGTGGGTCAATGGTGTCTGCCGGGGGGCTACATGGAGGTGGGCGAAAGTGCGGAGGATGCGGCCCGCAGGGAACTCACTGAGGAGACCGGCCTGAGCTGCGGCGACCTGAAGTTCCTAGCCTTCTGTTCCCGGCCTGGCGGCCCGCGTGGAGATATACTTATATTTTCTTTCATCGCCCGGAAGTTCTCCGGCCAGCTGATCGCCGGGGACGACGCCAGTGATGCCCGCTTTTTCCCCTTGGATCAACTACCCCCGGTGGCTTTTCTCTGCCACCAGGAAATGATCGAGCGATTGCCGCAGCTCGCAGCTGAGCCGCAGCAGCCCTAACCACCATCCGGCGATATTGCTGGAAGCGACCTATGGGCCGGACTAATTTTCCGCCATGAAGATTCTGGTGCTCCAGGGACCCAATCTGAACCTGCTGGGTTTGGCTTCCCGGCCAAGCGGCACGCGGCTGACGCTGGACAAGCTCAACCGGGACTTGCGCCGCCGGGCCTCGGAGCTCGAGGTGCAGCTGGCCATCCACCAGCTCCAGAGCCAGGCCAAGGCCTCACGGCTACTGCAGCGCCAACGTAATCTGGCAGCGGGCGTACTGCTGATACCGGGCATCTGGGCCAGCACCGGTCACCTGCTGCTGGAGACACTGCAACTCGTTTCCCTGCCGTTGGCGGTGTTTCACCTGGAGCCGGAGCAAGGACCCTGGCACTACCATGACAGCTCCATCTTTCGGGAAAGCGCACAGTTGGAGGAGTTCGGGTCTATGCCGGACGAATTGTGCTCATTGCTGAGCGATTTTGTGGGCCGATTGCGGGAATAATCGGTTGCCGATGGTCAGCGGGCAAGCACCCACCCCTCCGCCTTCGGCAGTTCCCGTCCCTCAGCT
>JACZSB010000369.1 GCA_022574435.1 Fidelibacterota bacterium | reverse complement strand
GGCAGAATAGGAACTGTCTCGACAAGACTGGTAACGACATGGCCATTTAGATATAGCCTGAGTGCCGTGCTATCATACTTAATTGACACATGGGTGTAGCTCTCAAAATCTAGCTCCGAAGACATAAGTGAAACCCCTGTAATTGTAGCCCCGAGAGAATCCTCTATTGGTGTGATCCAGAGAATGACGTTTATAGACCTCCCTCTTTGCATAACAAACCAAGAACCGTATTTCTCAATAATGTGATGTCTATCACCCGGAACTGATTGAGGTGTTGCCCAGAAGGAAATTGTCATCTGTTCTGAAAAATCTAAGGGGCCTGCGCTGGGGACTACCACATAATCATCCGTCCCATCAAAACTGTAAGCACTATTGGCATTCCCAAACCGGTCCGCTGCCAGGGTAGCCCCGAACACCGTGCCGTGGTTGGCGTTACCGCTCTCATCGTTGGCGTTGCCGCTGAAGGGGTAGTAGGCCACGAGGCCCACCGGCGTCTCACTCACCTCCTCGCTCAGGGTGCTCTCATTCCCCGCGCTGTCCACCGCCGTAATTCGATAATAGTAAGTAGTCCCGTTGCGTAGAGGGGTGCTGGTCTTGGTGGTGTCATTGATGCCTCCGATGGTGCTATCAATCAAGGTGGTGGGACTGGCCGTGGTGCCACCGTAGATGCGGTAGCGCAGGACGTCGGACTCGCTGTTGGGGGACCAGCTAAGGGTGATTTGCTGGTCACCGGGAGTGGCGGCGAGGCTGGTAGGGATGGCGGGGGGCGTGAGGTCTACCGGCGTCTCATTCAGCTCCCCCGAATACCCGCTCTCATTCCCCGCGCTGTCCACCGCCGTGATGCGGTAGAAGTAGGTGGTGCCATTGCTCAGGCCGGTGATGGTGGTGGTGGTGTCGTTGATGCCGCCGGTGGTGCTGTCCACCTGTGCAGTGGGGGCGGTGGAGGTGCCGCCGTAGATGCGGTAGCGCAGGAAGTCGGCCTCGCTGTTGGGGGACCAGAAGAGGGTGATCTGCGCATCGCCAGGGGTTGCGGTAAGATTGGTGGGGGCGGCGGGGGGGATCTGGGCCAGGGCCAGGATAGGGGCCAGTAGGGCGAGGGCGAGGGAGCGGAGTGAACCCACCCCATTCACTGCGTGAAGTCCCCTCCCTTTCAAGGGAGGGGATTTAGGGGCGGGTAAGACTTTCGCCCTCACAGCGCCGGCAGCGCCGGCGGTTGCCCCACCCTAGGCACGCCAAGTCCGGGGCCGCCTCCGCCAAACCAGCCCTGTGTGTAGCCGTAGTAGCCCCCACCCGCCACGGCAATAATCGCCAGCCAGGTAAACCGGCTACCAACTTTTTTCACCTGTGGCGGTGGGCGTGGACGTTGCGGTTCGGTGGCGGCTGTCTCAGGCGCGGCTGCCGGCGGTGATCCGGTAGCCACTACCGCCGCCACCAGTTCCTGTGCAATCTCCGACATGATGCCAAGAAGGTCGTCAATCTCACCCCGGTAGTCCCGGAACATGGAATGGGTAATCTCGCCACTGCCAACATCGATGGTCCGGATATCAATGGAGTAGGTTGAGCCTACCTTGCCGATGGACCCGGCCACCACGGTGTTGACGCCCAGAATTTGGCCCACCTCCACAGCGCATTCGTCAGAGGTGCAGCCGGCGAGTTGGAAATCCTGTTCTTGAAGCACCTGTTGCATCTGTCCCCGCTCAACCACAGTGACCTTCCCGATTCTAACCAACGAGGTGCGGAGTCGGTCGGTGAGGCTGGCTGCCTCAACAGCTGATATCCCTCGACTTTCAAAATCCAGGACGGCGAGGGTTTGTTTGTCCTGCGAAAGCAGCAGCATAGGTAGCGTTAGGAAAGCGATGACGGCAGGGACGAGGCCGGCCCTAATTGGAGGGGACTTCATCTTCTTGCCCCCGTCTAACTCCGAAGGAGGAAGAATCCCATTAAGAAGATACTGATACAGACACTGTGCGCTTGATTTGTGCACGGGTCATCGAGTTGAATCATAAGAATGTGGCGTCAGAAATGCAGTTTCCTGGCGTCCTCCCCTGCTTACCTCAGCCGTTAACCAGAAATATTGGGAACGATAATACATAATAGGTGAACGTGTCAAGCTAAGATTGCATCTAGGATTTGATCGTGTGATACCCATCACGTTAAGTAGCAAGGACTTGGCGCAACCTGCACGCTTTCAATTCCGGGTGCCTATTGAGAAATGAATGGCTCGTAGGTCCGAGTTATTGCCACCCCGTTTCGGTTGGGAGAACGTTGATTTCCTTGAGCGGAGGATTACTATCAACGGGAAGGGAAGCAAAAGGCGCACCATCCATATTAATGATGCTCTGTTGAAGATTCTGACCGATATCCAGGCTGAAGGGAACCATGTCCCTTTCGATCTAAAACCTGATCACGTAAGCCATAAGATCAAAGAGTTCCTCCTGAGAGCCGGTATCGCAAATGCCAACGTACACTCCCTGCGAAAAACATTTGGCAGCACCCTGCTGCAAAGTGGGCTCGCGGATCTCTACACCGTCTCCAGACTTCTTGGTCACTCCTCAATCAGGACTACCGAGAAGTACTACGTTGATTTCCTGGATAAGAACCTGAGAGAGCCTGTCCAGGGCCTCGATCAGATAATCAAATGACGATAGGTGTCCTCCGTCGGGCACCTATCTTTTTACCCCAACAATCCCCTAACTCAGCGCAACCGTCGAACAGCGGAAAAACGATGCAATGAGAATGCAATTTTCCTGACAATCGCTGACTGCTCTCGTCGAGATCTGTCTATTACTGTCAATAATGAACAAGGACTCAGGAGTTCTCCTAAGTCCTTGTTATTACTGGCGGGACCGACGGGGATCGAACCCGCGACCTCCGGCTTGACAGGCCGGCGTTCTAACCAATCTGAACTACGGTCCCAGTAAAGGACAGCCGAAGTTACCCTGGGCAAAAGTTGTTTACTACGGCTAACAAACGAGGGGCAATTGTGATCCGCCACTGCCGGCTGGCGATTTCCTGCGATTGGATGGGCTTAGCGTGCCCCTCGGCCCGGCTTATAAAGTATAGCCAGCGGGATG
>JACZSB010000368.1 GCA_022574435.1 Fidelibacterota bacterium | reverse complement strand
AGTCGGGGAAACCCAAGTAATCAGATTTGGAATCTAAGCTGCATTGAGGTCATCCAGGACTGTGACATACACCTACCTTTTCGAGACTACCTTCCCTCCGATTCAAAAATCCACATAAAACCAGGAATTCCCGTTCCAAAACCCGGAGCATAAACTAAATCTCATACTACACTCCCGCAATCGGCAATACCTTCCACCGCTGACAACCAGTTATATTCCGGACCGGCCTAAAGGGGGAATATGAAAGAAATCAAATCAACCAAGATTCATCGCCGGACCAAGCAGTTGGAGGTGATGGTAACCAGGGTGATCACGGAGACCCCGGATACCTCCACCCTGGTGCTGTTCGCCGGTAATGACGACCTGAGCTACGAGCCGGGGCATTTCGTAACCATCGAAGAGTTGAAGAATTAGCCCCATCACCATGATGTTGCTACTTCCCGCCTCCAACCTCCGATTCGATTGGTGTATATCGGATCGGAGCAATGTGGATCAGTGGGATTTGAACTGATCCTTGGAAAAAGGAATGTCTCTCTTCGGTTGCGTCCTCAAGGTGCCAAAATGGTCTGAAGGGATATATTCCCCCTCCTCTAGACCTCGCGGCCTTTGATTGCGCATAGCAGAGACTCTGAAGGCAGTTCTCGACTGATATTCAAATTCGCAAGGCTGGTACTAGCCGATGCAGGGTATCAGCTATGGCGTGATCCGATGGCTGTACAGATAATTGTAGTAATCTTTGCATTCCCGATAGATGGGCATGAATTCCTCAGGAATTGCCTCTGATTTTGGGCTATACTTCTGCCATCCGGTACTTTTGGCGACTGCGTCATACCAGTGTGGTGCCCACACTCCATCGGTTTTGCGCAGGCCAGGCTCCCAAGTCAACATTTTCGACGTGAATTCAATATCTAATCGTTCGCACAAGGCAGTCAGTATCCGCTCTGGCGCCTGAAGAATATCTCTCGCATCAATCACTGGCGGGATAACGCCGGTTGCAGTCCTTATTGTATCAAACAGTTGTTGCTGCTGCATAAATCCGAGAGCTGCTGCAGTAACCTCGTCATTTTTCTTTAGATAAGATAATAACACCTCAGCCGGATCACGAATCAATAAGCAGTTGCTCAGACTTTTTATCCAATCCAGTGGCAAGTCCCCAACTAAATGATGGGCCATGTGTTTCTGATACCAGATAGCGTAGCCGCCGGGAACCGGACCCTGCAACCAATCTACCACCTGCCGCCAATCAGGATTCTGGGTCGCTAAAATCTCATTTCGGGCGGGATGCTCCAGGCCCGTATACTTCAGATAATAACTGTATAGTGGTTCGTCAGTGACATAGGCGTCACCACGGCTGTCCCATGATCGCATGAGCGCTGTTGATATATTACGTGGCCCTGACCAAATGGCAATTCTGATTGGCTCCATAAGCTTTCCCTAACTACACTCGGATATAATTAGTTGTTCGTATAGGCCCTGTAACCGCGAAATCATATTTGCCTGGGTGCGATCTTCAATCGGTCTACCATCTACTTCTGACACCGGAATCAGTCCGCCAAAAGTTCCCGTAACAAACACTTCGTCTGCGCTATACACATCGATAAGGCTGAAATTTTTCTCACGCGCAGTGATATTGTTCGCCTCGCAGATTCGAATTACGTTGCCCCTGGTAATCCCCTGCATGCAATATTCGCCAGGAGAGGTCCAGACTTCACCTTTAGTTACAATGAAAAAGTTAGTTGAGTTGCACGTTGATACGAAGCCATTGGGATCGAGCATCAATGCTTCATCATAACCGGCGTTTGCCGCCTGGATGCAGGCAATGACACAGTTTAGTTTGCTGAGGCTGTTGAGTCTGGGATCCTGGACATCTGGCGCTCCCCGATGAACGTGGACAGTGAGCAGTTTCAGTCCATCGTCCAGACGCCTGGTAACCGCCTTTTTATATTCGGGTATAATCACGACTGTTGGACCGCCCACATTTGCGCCGGGATGCTGGTCAGGTGTTATCTTCAGACCACGGGAAACGATTAATCGAATGTGGATCCCACTGCTCATCCCATTTGCTTCAAGTGTCCTGGTAATTTCTCTGACCAGTGATTCCCGGGTTAGACCAATGTCGATACCTATGGCTTTTGCGCCGGCGTATAATCTATCCATGTGTTCGGTTTCGAATGCCAGTACGCCCTGATGAACGCGCAGCCCCTCCCAAACACCATCTCCCAACAGAAAGCCGCTATCGAAGACCGACACTCTTGCCTCTGCCCGTGGATATAAAGTGCCGTTAATATTTATCTGAATGTTCTGATTCCGTTCATCTATCTCAAATTGATGGGTCCCGCCAAGCATATAATCATCCTCACAGTTGTGCTTTCTGTAGTCCGCCATACCCTGCTGGACTAATCAGAAGTTAATTTAAGAGAGACTTTAACACCTACTAAGGTGTATTACTATCAAGATGCTGCTGCTGAAGTGGGGGCCTTGTCGTTCACTTGGTGCGCGGAAGAGAGCAAACCTTAGTAGCCAATGGATTGCACCCCGCAAGGCGCGGGGTTCCCCGCCGGTGGTGGGATCAGGTAGTCAATGTACCTACCGTCGTGAAATACAAAAAGGGACAGGAGAAAGGGGCCAGAATTTGACCAATAGTGGCCAGTGGTGACCAATTCGAGACTTCGCTGGTAAGTTTCAGAGGAGGCATGAAATAAACCTTGGAAACGCAGAATGTATCTCTTAGTTTTTAGCCCCAACTGTCCAAAAAGGGCTGAACCGATACATGTGGCCCAAAACTAATTGGCCGAACAGGAGATTACCCCTTTTTTCTGACTGCTGGTAAGCCTATTTTCAGTAGTTTAACGGTACCCATTTTCGTCCGTAGCCATGGCGCCAGCTGTAAAAAAATTCGCCTATAACGCCACCCTCACTCAGCGGGAGGATTTAAGCGAAACCCTGACAATATTTCGTATTCGGCCAGATGGGGATACTAACGAGTTGGGGAACGGGGGATCGCCCCTACCCGAATTCGTCGCCGGCCAATATGCTGTCCTGGGCGCTCACAATGAAGACGAGCCGGAAAAGGGGTTTG
>JACZSB010000052.1 GCA_022574435.1 Fidelibacterota bacterium | reverse complement strand
GCCGCGGCCGGGGGCCGTGCACACCCTGGAGTTGACCGATTGGCGCCCCCCTGATGAGCTGCAGCTGCGGGTGGTATGCGGCAAAGGCACCTATATACGGGTGCTGGCCGCCGATCTGGCCGAGGCGCTGGGAACTGTGGGACATCTGATCCAATTGACTCGCAACCGGGTAGGACCCTACGATCAGACCAGGGCCCTGACCATGAAACAGGCTTTGGAGTGGATACCTATCGCAACCTGACGGAACTGCCGAAAGTTCAGAGTGCGGCCTTGACCATCGGCAATTTTGATGGTATGCACCGGGGACACCAGGCAGTGATCGGCCGTTTGGTTGAGTATGCCCGCAACCAAAGCATTCCATCGGCAGTGATTACCTTCGATCCGCACCCGGGTAGTGTCCTGGCGACCTATAGTGCACCGGCCTACCAACTGATTATAACCCTGGACCGGAAATTGAATATGTTGGCCCAATGTGGCGTCGATATGGTTCTCGTGCTGAAATTCGACCGGGCCTTCAGCCAGGTTACGGCGGAGGATTTCCTATCCCAGGTGATATGGGCCCATTTCAAGCCACTGCGGTTCATCATCGGTTATGACCATCATTTCGGCCATCGCCGGCAAGGTGATGCCGATTTCCTCCGTAGCCGGGCGGAGGAATACGGTTTCTCGGTTGAGGTGGTCGAAGGGGTGACGGTGGACGGCCGGACGGTGAGCAGTTCCGCCATCCGGCAGCTATTGCTGGAAGGCCGTTGCGATGAGGCAGAGCAGCTGCTGGGCTGGACCTATGAGATCACCGGCCTGATTGTGCGGGGAGCGGGGCGGGGCGCGGAGCTGCAATACCCCACCGCCAACCTGGAGCCGGATGAGCCGCTGCAGTTGCTGCCCCGGGATGGTGTATATGTCGTTTCAGCTGAAATCGACCGGACCGTTGCGTTTGGCATGGGAAATATTGGGGTGCGGCCTACTTTTGGCGAGCAAAAGCACACCATCGAAGCCCACTTTTTTGATTCGCCCCGGCCAGACCTGTATAATCGCCGGATCACACTAAGATTTCATCACCGGCTACGGGATGAACAGCGCTTTGAGAGCGCGTTGGAACTAAAAAAACAGTTACAACAGGATGAGAAAGTAAGTTTAAACTGGATAACGGATAATCACGGAGGTTTATCAATCGATGCCTTTGACTGAAACAAAGAAGCAGGAATTACTCAAGAAGTATGGACGCCAGGATGATGATACCGGCTCTCCGGAAGTGCAGATTGCGTTACTCACCGAGCAAATCAGCCAGTTGACCGGGCACTTCAAGATCCACAAGAAGGATCACCACAATCGCCGCGGCCTGATTCAAATGGTCGAGAAACGGCGCAAACTGTTGAAGTATTTGAAGCGGATCAAGCCGGAACGATATGTTAGTCTAATAGCGGAGTTGGGCCTGCGTAGGTAGATCAGAGTTAGAAACCAATCAGCAATAAAAAGAAAGTTGAGACAATATAATGATAATCAAGGAGATAGAAATTGCAGGCCGTACGTTATCGCTGGAAACCGGTCGGCTAGCTAAGCAGGCCGATGGCTCGATACTGGTCAGATATGGCGACACGGTGTTGCTGGTCACGGCTGTAGCTGCCAAAGAAGCCGCCCCTGATCGGGGGTTCTTCCCGCTGTCGGTGGAGTATCGGGAAAAAACTTATTCCGCCGGACGGATACCCGGCGGATTCTTTAAACGGGAAGGGCGGCCGACCGAGAGAGAGGTGCTGGGCTGCCGGCTGATCGACCGGCCCATACGGCCCCTGTTCCCGGACGGATTCATGAGCGAGACCCAGATCATCGTCAATGTGCTTTCCGCCGATCCGGATAACTCGCCCGACATGTTGGGGATCATCGGGACCTCGGCTGCCCTGAGCATCTCCGACATCCCTTGGAACGGCCCGATCGCCGGGGTCAGGATCGGCAAGGTGAAGGACCGGTTGGTGGTCAATCCCTCCAGCGAGGAACAGGATGAGAGCATTATGAATATCGCCGTGGTGGGAAACCGTGACTCGCTTGTTATGGTGGAAGGGGAATCCTACGGCATCTCTGAAGAAGAATTGATCACCGCCTTGCAATATGCCCAGGAGGTGATCAGGGACATAGTCGAGCTGCAGGACGAGCTCATCAAGGAGGTAGGCAAACCCGCACGGTCTTTTGAACTTCCGGAAGTCAATAAAGAATTGCTCGCGAAGGTGGACAAACTGACCAAGCCGAAACTGAAGGAGTTGAACAGCCCCAAGGACAAGCATACCCGCTATGGCGATATCGATGCCTTTATCAAGGATGCGCGTGAGCAACTGGACGAAGAATTTCCCGAAGAGGCCAAAACCGTTGGCAAACGTATAAGGCAGCTGATCGATGACGACCTACGGGAAAAGACCTTGGATGGAGTGCGGGCCGATGGGCGTAAGGCGGACGAAATTCGTCCCATCACCGTGGAGACCCAGGTGCTGCCCAGGACCCACGGCTCCAGTGTGTTCACCCGTGGTGAAACCCAGGCGCTGGCGGTAGTCACCCTGGGCACTAAGCGGGACGAACAGCTCATCGATGACCTGCACGGTGTGTGGTATAAAAACGCCATGTTGCATTATAACTTCCCGCCCTTTTCCGTGGGCGAGGTTAAGCCCCTGCGTGGTACCAGTCGTCGTGAGATCGGCCACGGCAACCTGGCCGAGCGGGCTATCAACAAGGAACTGCCCCTATTTGAGGATTTTCCCTACACCATTCGGATCGTCTCGGAGATTTTGGAGTCCAATGGCAGCTCTTCCATGGCAACCGTGTGCGCCGCCAGCATGGCACTGATGGACGCCGGGGTACCGATAAAATCTCCGGTGGCCGGCATAGCAATGGGGCTGGTTAAGGAAGGAGACCGCCACGTGATCCTGTCCGATATCCTGGGCACCGAGGATCACCTGGGGGACATGGATTTCAAGGTAGCCGGTACGAAGGATGGGATAAATTCTATCCAGATGGACTTAAAAACCGAGGGGATCTCCGTGGAGATCATGCAGAGCGCCCTGGAGCAGGCCCGGGTGGGTCGGCTGCACATCCTAGATGAGATGCTCAAGGTTCTCCCCAGTCCCAGGGAGTCGATCAGCCGCTACGCCCCAAAGATAACCCACCTGTTGATCGACCCGGAGAAAATTGGTGGCTTGATAGGTCCCGGTGGACGGAATATAAAGGGGATCGCCAAGGAAACCGGCTGCAGCATTGACGTGGATGACGACGGCGTGGTGGTGATCAGCGGCAGCGGCAACGACGACTTGGAGTCCGCCGTGCGCATGGTGCGCCTGATTACCGAGGTACCGGAGGTTGGCGGGGTCTACAACGGCACCATTGTACGAATCATGGATTTTGGGGCCTTTGTGGCTATTGCCCCCGGTAAGGAAGGCCTCATTCATATCTCCCAACTGGCCTACGAGCGTGTCAACCGGGTTGAAGATGTGGTCAAGATGGGCGATAAGTTGGAGGTCAAGTTGATCAAGATCGACGATTTGGGCCGGCTCGATTTCAGTCGCAAGGCGCTGCTTGAGAAACCCGAGGGCTATGTTGAGCCCAGCCACGACCGGCCCAGCGGGGGCGGCCGTCAACGGTTCAGTGGCGGAGGTCGGGGTGGAGGCCGGGGCGGAGGCAGACCGGGCGGCCGGAGGTAAAGCCGCTGCAGCGCCGGCCCTAAACCCGAATTTGCACAAGTCGGGGGAGCATCTATGATTATCGGAGCACCCAAAGAGATTAAACCTCAGGAGAGCCGTATCGCCTTGACCCCCTTTGGCGTTGCGCGCCTTACCGCCGAAGGCCACCGGGTACTGGTGGAGCAAGGGGGCGGGCTGGGCTGCGGATTCAAGGACTCGGACTACCGGGAGGCCGGTGCTGACCTGGTTGATGGTCCCACCGGGATCTTTTCAGCCGCCGAGATGATCGTAAAAGTCAAGGAGCCCCAACCGGCGGAGCTGCATTTGATCCGGGTAGGGCAGGTGGTATTCACCTATTTTCATTTCGCCGCCCAGAGAGAGCTCACCGAGGGCTTCCGGGACACCGGCGCCACGGCCATAGCTTATGAGACGGTGCAGCTTGACAATGGCGAGCTGCCCCTGTTGACGCCCATGTCGGAGGTGGCCGGACGCATGGCGATTCAAGTGGGGGCCAAGATGCTGGAAACCGGCAATGGCGGCAGGGGCATCCTGTTGGGCGGAGTACCGGGTGTGGAACCGGCTACTGTTACCATCATCGGTGGAGGGGTGGTGGGCGCCAACTCCGCCAAAATTGCCGCCGGGATGGGGGCCAACGTTTACATACTCGACGTGGATATCGATCGCCTGCGCTACCTTGACGACATCATGCCCAACAATGTCACTACCCTCTATTCCAACCCGGTAAACGTGCGAGAATTGCTGCCGCGCACCGACCTGTTGATCGGAGCAGTCCTGGTGGTAGGCGCCAAAGCGCCCAAACTGGTGACCAGGGATATGCTAAAGCTGATGCGGGAAGGATCGGTTATCGTGGATGTGGCCGTGGACCAGGGCGGCTGCGTGGAAACCTGCCACCCTACTACCCATGAGGACCCCACGTACATAGTTGATGGCGTGGTGCATTACTGTGTGGCCAATATGCCCGGGGCGGTACCCAACACATCGACCCGGGCATTGACCAACTCCACATTGCCGTATATAGCCCAAATCGCCGCTCAGGGGGTGGAACAGGCGTTACTTGGTGATGGGGCCCTACTGCGGGGACTAAACGTCTACAAAAAGCAGATTACCCACTCCGGGGTGGCGCAGGCATTCGGCCTGAAATATACCGATCCACTATCCCTCCTGAAGTAATTCTACCGGCTTGGGCCAGCGATCTCTTTATGGAGGTTCATAATGTCTCCGGCTACGGGGGCCTTTGCAGCTGCATAAAGCGGGCGTCTCAGCGACGTTTTCAATGCGAAAAAACTCCTTGCTTTAAGGGCAATCCCCTACTTACACTAAAGTAGTACTTTAATCCCCCAGCCGCAGGAACGATTTGGAACTGGAAGTCAAGAAATTATACTACTCGATCGGGGAGGTCAGCGAGATCGCCCAGCTCAAGCCCTATGTCCTGCGATACTGGGAGAGCGAGTTCTCCAACCTGTCGCCTTCCAAGAATCGGGCCGGCAACCGGGTATATACGGAAAAGGATATTAATAGGATCCTTGAGATCAAGCGCCTGTTATACCAGGAGCGGTTCACCATTGAAGGCGCGCGCCAGTATTTCAAGAATAATCAGGGTGTTGGAGCACCTTCCGCCACACACGCATCCGGAAGCGTCTTGCCGGCGGACCTGGTGAGGGAAAAGGATGTGGCCCGACAGGCACTGGCGGAGGTGCAACAGGCCCTGGCGGATCTGATCGGTCTGATCAGAAAAGAGAAGAAGTGATTTTTATTATTGCAGCGGTTGTGGCATCGGTGGGCGGGACTTAAATTTTAGCCTAAGCGGAACGTGGCGCAGCCCGGTAGCGCACTTGACTGGGGGTCAAGGGGTCGCGGGTTCAAATCCCGCCGTTCCGACGGGTGAGGGGCGTAAGCCCCTTTTTTAGTAGCGGTACCTACAGGCATTTCCCATGGCATGTCAAATGAAACGCACAAAGGGATAGGTTAGGTTTTGGACCAGGACACCCGCAAGCAAGTGCTCGGCAAGCTGATCTACGGCTTGCATGTTGTGACTGCCATGCCTGGTGATGGCCCGGCAGTGGCCGCCACGGTGACTTGGCTTTCCCAGGCTTCCGTTAAACCACCGTTGTTGATGGTCGCCCTGCGAGATGGCAGCCGCCTGCTGCGCGCAGTAGTTGAGGCTGGGGCTTTCGTCGTGCATCTCCTTGAGACCGGGCAGCGGGAGTTGGCGGCTACTTTCTTCAAACCGGCGGTGTTTGCAGATGGTCGCCTCAGCGGCTATTCCTTCACCAGGGGCCCAACTACCGGCGCGCCAGTTCTGGACGATGTTCCG
Source organism: Fidelibacterota bacterium (assembly GCA_022574435.1). Taxonomy (GTDB): domain Bacteria; phylum Fidelibacterota; class Marinisomatia; order SCGC-AAA003-L08; family TS1B11; genus JACZSB01. Next base: position 6,212 of record JACZSB010000052.1, on the reverse strand, counting down.
GCCTGGATGGAACTAGAAGTCAAGGAATCGATTGAGCGCGGGGACCACACCATTGTGCTGGGGGAGGTGGTCAATATGGGACTGCCAATGCCCGATTTCGAGCCTCTGGCCCTAAGGGATACGCCCTGGAAATATGGCCGCTGACCGGCAGCTGCTCTCCAAATGGCCACCGTATTTTGCGTAACTTGAGTTCCAATTGCCTATGGACCGGCGACAACTATACCTCAGCGTTTACGACTGCCATGCCGCCTGAGTCTGATCCCATTCAATCAATTAAGGATAGCCACGGTGTCTGAGACAAGGGCAGCTACGGAACCGGTGGTTGACGAACAACTGGCGCTGGAGCACGGGCTTTCACAGGCGGAGTACGGCCGCATTCAAGAGATTTTAGGCCGCCAGCCCACATTCACCGAGCTGGGTATCTTCTCGGTCATGTGGAGTGAGCACTGTTCGTATAAAAGTTCCATCAAGGTTTTAAAGACGCTGCCGCGCTCCGGTGCTCGGCTGCTGGTGGAGGCCGGTGAGGAAAATGCCGGGCTGGTGGATATCGGTGGCGGCCGGGCCATAGCCTTCAAGATCGAGAGCCATAACCACCCCTCAGCCGTTGAGCCCTACCAGGGGGCGGCCACCGGGGTGGGGGGGATCATGCGCGATATTTTCACCATGGGCGCCCGTCCCATCGCCGCCCTTAACTCTCTGCGCTTCGGCGACCTGGACGATCCCCACAATCGCTACCTGCTCGAACAGGTGGTACGGGGCATCGGCGACTATGGCAACTGTTTGGGGATTCCCACTGTTGGTGGGGAGCTGGTGATTGCCAAGGCCTACAAGGGCAATCCGCTGATAAATGCCATGGCGGTGGGGATAGTGCAGCACGACCGGGTGGTCTCTGCCGTGGCGCGAGGCAAGGGAAACCCGGTCTTCATCATCGGCAGTAAAACCGGCCGGGACGGCATCCATGGGGCCACATTTGCCAGCGAGGAACTGTCCGAAGAGTCGGAATCCCGCAAAAGTAACGTGCAGGTGGGGGACCCCTTTACCGAGAAGTTGCTGCTGGAGGCCACCCTGGAGCTGGCCCGGCGGCCGTTTCTAGTGGGCATGCAGGATATGGGCGCTGCCGGTATCACCTGCAGTTGCTCGGAAATGGCAGCCAAAGGGAAATCCGGCCTGCGGTTGGACTTGGATAAGGTACCACTGCGGGAACCGGGGATGACGCCCTATGAAATCATGCTGTCGGAATCGCAGGAGCGGATGCTGGTAGTTATCAAAGCCGGATTCGAGCAGGAGCTGTTGGAAATCGCTGAGCGCTGGGAACTGGGCTGCACCCGGATCGGTGAAGTGACCGACAGCGGCAACCTGGAGGTTTACAGCGCCGGTGATAAGGTAGCGGAGGTGCCTTGCCAGCAGTTGGTGCTGGGGGGCGGCGCACCGCAGTACACTCTTCCTGCCAAGCGCCCCGCCTACCTGGATGCTGTTACTGAACTGGACATAAACTCACTGCCGGAACCTGAAAACTACAATCACTGCCTGCTGAAATTACTTTCCAGCCCCAATATTGCCCACAAAGGCTTTATTTACGAGCAGTACGACAGCACGGTCCGTTCCAACACCGCCGTGGGGCCTGGAGGCGATGCGGCCGTCATCCGGATCAAAGGTACCAACCAGGCGTTGGCCCTGTCGACTGACGGCAACGGGCGCTACACCTGGTTAGACCCGCGCATCGGGGGCCGGATTGCCGTGGCCGAAGCGGCCCGCAACGTGGTTTGCGCCGGCGCCCAGCCGGTGGCTATCACCAACTGCCTGAACTTTGGCAATCCCAACGATCCGGAAATATACTTCCAGTTCCAGGAAGCGGTGGCTGGTATCGGGGAGGCTTGCCGGTACTTGAACACCCCGGTAACCGGGGGTAACGTGAGCTTTTACAATGAAAGCCCCGAGGGGGCCGTCTATCCCACGCCGGTAGTTGGCATGTTGGGGTTGATCGAGGACCTGGCCCACATAACCAGACCGGCTTTCCGGCAGGAGGGGGATTTTATAGTTGTATTGGGTTCCTTAAACGGGGAACTGGGCGGCAGCGAGTACCTGGAGCGGATACACGGTTTGGTGCAAGGATCACCGCCGCCGTTGACCCTGGACACCGAGTTGCGCGTCCAGGTGGCATGCCTGGAGGGGATTCGCAGGGGAATCATCCGCTCGGCGCACGACGTTTCAGATGGCGGCCTGGCCGTCTGCCTGGTCGAGTCCCTGCTCGATTCCCCGGCTGGGCTGGGGGCTGATATTCACCTCAGCCGGCGGTTGCGCAATGACGAGCTGCTGTTCGGCGAGAGCCAAAGCGTGATAGTGGTGACGGTAATCGAAGACCAGCTTCTCCCGCTGCAACGAATCGCCATGGAGGAGCAGGTGCCCAGTATCACCATCGGCCGGGTCACAGACCAGGCCCGGATGAAAATAAACGACCTTATCGACCTGCCCCGGGAACAGTTGGAGGAGGCCTACAGGGAGAGCTTTAGGCGGATAATGGAAGCGTGAGGGATGAACGAACAACTTGAGTTTGTTAAGCAGATCGCATCCCGGCTGGATTCTGCTGGGATCGCATACATGCTGACGGGCTCCATGGCACTGGCGATATATGCACTGCCGAGGATGACCCGCGATATTGATCTTGTGATCGCATGTCGTCCGGAGGATGTGGAGAAGCTCGTCAAGCTGTTTGAAACCGATTGCTACGTCGACAGGGAAAGCATCCGGGACGCAGTTGTGGGACGAGCGATGTTCAATATTATTCACAAAGAGTGGATGATTCGGGCTCCGAGCTCCAACGACGGGATGCCCGGTCCATTGCGGAATCGGTTAAGGGTCTGGATTGGAGTTACCTGGAAATTTGGGCGAAAGATCTGGGGGTTTGGGACCTACTGGAGCAGCTGAGGAATGAATGAGAGATACGCCCTTAAAGGTTGAGGCCCGGTTTCGGGAGCTTCTGCTGAATCTTACTCCGGGACAGCGACTGGCGATGGCTTGCCGGATGTTTGGCACTGCTAAAGCCCTGGTTCGAGCCGGCCTACTGAATGAGAAGCGGATGTCGCCTGTAGAGATTAGAGTTTACCTGTTCTTGAGATTCTATGGCCAGGATTTAGGGGACTCCGAGCGAGAGAAGATCCTCAAACAGTTGTGGGCTGCTTCAGATCATTGATTCGACCTGCCCCGGGAACAGTTGGAGGAGGCCTACAGGGAGAGCTTTGCCAGGATAATGAAGGTGCTCAGGAAAGTCTCGCCAACATCATGAATACCGGTAGCCTAAAATGAGCCCTCCCGGCCCCACCTTCTTCCATTCCTCTGAGGGGCCCACCATCGGCGTGGAGAGCGAATTGTGGCTGGTGGACACGGCCGGGTGGGACCTCACCAGTGGGGCTCCCGCTATCCTTAAGGAATTTCCCGGCGATCCCACCGTAAAAGGTGAACTGCTCGAATCGATCATCGAGATCAACACCGGTATCTGCGCCGACATCGGCCAGGTGCGGAGTGACCTGCAAGATCGGTTGCAAGCAGTCAACAAGGTGGCAAATGGGCAGGGGATGGCCTTGATCTCAATGGCTACCCATCCATTCGCCCGCTGGAGCGATGCTCACGTGAGCCGCAGCCGGCGTTACCAGGACTTCCTGCAGCGCATGCAGTTCCCGGTGCGGCGCCTGCTGATCTGCGGCCTGCACGTACATATTGGGGTGGAGAGTGGGGAGAAGGCGGTAGCTATCGTCAATGGACTGTTGCGCTACATACCTCATTTTATCGGGCTGTCGGCCAATTCCCCCTTCTGGGACGGCGCCGACACGGGCCTGGCCTCCACCCGCACCAAGATTTTCGAGGGGATGCCTAACGCCGGGCTGCCGCCGCGCTTGACCAACTACAGCGAATTCCAACGCTTCATGCGCACACTGCAACGGGCCCAGGCCATCGAGTCGATCCGGGAAGTATGGTGGGACATCCGGCCCCATCCCGGTTTCGGCACCGTGGAAGTACGGGTCTTCGATGCCGTGCCGACCATTGAAGCCATGGTTTCCCTGGCGGCCTTGACCCAGTGCCTGGTGGTGGCTCTGTCGGCGCTCTATGACGACGGCCAGCAGCTGGAGCTGCTCAGCGAGTGGATCGTGCGGGAAAACAAGTGGCGGGCCACCCGCTACGGGATGGAGGCCGAAATTATCGTCGACGACGAAGGGCGCCAGCAGGCACTGCGCTCATCGGTGCTGGAAATGCTGGAGAGGCTGGAGCCCTATGCCCAAGAGTTGGGCTGCACCGAAGAATTGGCGGGGGTGGAAAAGGTTGCCAATGGTCAGCCACCCTATGAGCTGCAGTTGGCCCGCTACAAAGAAACCGGCGATTTCAAGGCCTTGATCCAGGCGGCTGTGGAGGATTTGGCCGGAGATGAGGGATAAGGGCGCAAACGGTAATCGCAGCCGCTATGTTGACACCTAAATGGGACTGGCCGCAGGCTTTGGATTAGCGGGCCGTCGACCTGTTAAGAAGCCTATTCTAGGGGCACGGCCAACTGCTTTTCACGGGGCAAATTCTGTGCGATCCGTCGTAAATCACGTGCGATGTAGTGGCGCGTTCGTCCTGGTGCGGCTAACTTGCGCCCTATGATTTTCAAGGTAATACCATAATGACCACCGGTCCCATACGCCGGCTGTATGATTGGGTCCTGCACTGGGCCGAAACACCCTACGGCGTGCCGGCGCTTTTCGTCCTGGCCTTCGCCGAGTCGTCATTTTTCCCCCTGCCGCCGGATTTACTGCTCATAGCCCTGGCAGTATCGCTCCCCAATAAGGCCTTTTGGTTCGCCCTGGTATGCTTGGTGGGCTCGGTGACCGGCGCTTTTTTGGGCTACGGCATCGGTTATTTCGGCTGGGAGGCTGTGGGCCGGCCGCTGGTGGACTTCTACGACGGCCACGAGACCATGGCCTGGATCAAGACCCAGTATGACACCTACGGCTTCTGGGGCGTGTTCATCGCGGCCCTGACACCAATCCCGTACAAGGTTTTTACCATCGCATCCGGCATGTTCCATTTTCATCTGGGCGAATTCACCCTGGCGTCTATCCTGGGCCGCGGTATGCGCTTTTTTGCCGTGAGCACCCTGATATACTTCTTCGGGCCAGCGATCAGGCGGTTCATTGAGCGGCGTTTCAACCTGATGGTGATTATATTCACCGTGGCACTGGTGGGGGGATTCCTGGTGGTCAAATGGTTAATCTAACGCATTTCGGCAAACCGGGATGGGAAACGAGAGTATCGTTATGAGAGTTTTATTCGTCACCGGCGCCAACCGCGGGATCGGCCTTGGGTTGACCGTCCAGTCGCTCGAGCGGGGCGACCAGGTGTTCGCTGGATGCCGCAGCCCTGAAAAGGCCAGCCAACTTAATCGCCTCCAGGAGCGGCACGGCGACCGGCTGGTGGTCCTGCCGCTGGATGTGACCAGTGAGTCGGCTATAACCAGCGCGGTGGAAACGGTGCAGGGCGTTAGCGATCATTTAGACATCCTGTTCAACAACGCCGGTATTGCGGGCGATAAATCCCCTCTGGGCCGATTGCAGGCTGGGGAAATGCTGGACACTTACGCCACCAATGCGGTGGCCCCGTTTATGGTGTCCCAGGCTTGCCTGCCGCTACTGCGCCACGGTAAGCGGCCGGTAATCGCCAGCATCACCTCGCGCATGGGCTCTATAGCCGATAATGGCTCTGGTGGTTGGTATGGCTACCGGGCCAGCAAGGCGGCCCTCAATATGCTCAACGCCTCCCTGGCCCTCGATCTGGCCGACCAGGGGATCATTGCCGTGGTGCTGCATCCCGGGTGGGTGCGCACCGACATGGGGGGCCAGGGCGCGAATCTGTCCGTTGATGAGTCGGTAGCTGGTCTGCTTAAGGTGGTCGATGGGCTTACACAGACCGATTCCGGCCGCTTTTTCGATTGGCGCGGGAAGGAGATTCCCTGGTAAACGCCCAGCGCCCATGCGGGGCTTGTCACCAAGACGGAGGGCACGTAATTTTAGCATAAGTAAGCGGGGCATGGCGCAGCCCGGTAGCGCGCTTCGTTCGGGACGAAGAGGTCGGGAGTTCAAATCTCCCTGCCCCGACAGAGGTTGAAAGCACTATAAAGGATCGGTATTTTACCGATCCTTTTCTACATGTCAGCGCCAATTTGTTTGGTACTGCCATTATAC
>JACZSB010000051.1 GCA_022574435.1 Fidelibacterota bacterium | reverse complement strand
GTTTACTCCCTATTGAGCCTTTGCATGCCAATAGTGTTTTTGAGCTGAACGTGCCTGAGCATATGGAGTGTCTACGGGACTACTCCTGAACCAGGGTACAGGGCATAGATCAAGAGTTGGTTCAGTAACACTCTTGCTCGAATTTAGTATGTTCCTTCCCAATCCGCATTCTGGAAGTACGGCGACTTCCTCCCTATCGAAGACCGACCCGGTATGAAATACCGTTGGCTGTCGGTCCTAGCTTGTGCTGCAGCAGCTTGCAGTCTTGAACCGCGGGACAACGATCGACTCCCAATCTGGACGACAACTTTTGAAATTCCACTTATTCAGACCGAAATCTATCTCGATTCATTTATACAGGACTCGTTGATCAGTGAATATCCTACCGGTGAGAATGGTGATTCGATCTTTGTTTTTATTAAGACCTTGGATCTCAAGCCGGTGGAAGTCGGTGACAGGCTGCAGATCAATTCGATCGAGGACAGTTTTGTTCAGTATGCCGCCCAAGTGACCGTTGACAGCTCTACTACCACATTTAATGTCGTCTATGATACAGTGGGCATGGATGATATTGGCGAATCCATCAATATTCGAGTCGGCTTGATAAGCCTAGACAACGTGGAATCGGAGCGGACTGATCCCTTCCCCTTTTCAGAAATAATGCCCCCTGCTCTGGTAAGCGCTATTGAGAGCGCTATCGACTTAGCTGGGGACAGTGCCAGTGTGGTGGTTGACACCGTCAGTCTGGTTCCGCAACAGGACACCGTGGCCTTCAACTCTTTCAATTCTGTGGCAGTCAGCTCCGGCTTCCTGGATATAACGATTATAAATGAGCTGTTTATCCCTCTTGGAGCCCCTATTATTGTGGATGTGAAAACCATCTCCGGTAATTCGCTCTTTATGCTCACTTGGGATGCGGAAATTCCGGTGGGAGACTCCTCCACCAAGTCTCAGGACCTCGATAATATCACCCTTCCAGGGGAGTTGCTGGTAGAAGTTTCGGGGATTTCGAACGGCTCCGGCGGTGACACGGTTTCGGTAAAAACTAGTGATTTAAACACTTCTTTCAGGATTCGTCTTGAGGCCCGGGACCTTCAGGTTGTTCAAGCTGACGCTATTGTCCCCGAGCAGACTATAACCGATACTGGCATTATCGAGCTGGCGCCCTCCGAGACCTTGGTCGAAGAAGCAGTCTTGCTCAGCGGCGATCTGAATATTGCCCTTACCAATAACCTGCCTCTGACCGGGATTGCACGCATAACAATTCCCGACCTGTTTTATCAAACCAGGGATGCGGTATTTCAACAGGATATCGACTTGCTGACGGGCATGCCTACCGTTACCGTTTCGGACTTGACCGGCTGGAGCATGACCATGGATTTGGCGGAACAGCAATTGGATTACAACACCATTATCTTCACCGACGATACCGATCCTGAGTACGTGATATTGGAGCAATCCGATAGCGTGCAGCTGGACCTGACCATCACCAATATCTCATTCAGCCAAATCACCGGCCAGATCGAGTCGCAGACCACAATTGACAGCGGAACGATTGATATTAAATCTGATTCAAAGATCCAGACAGCGTTGATCTCAGAAGGGTATATGACCCTGGACATCAATAATCGGATCGGCGGCGTGGCGGATCTGCAACTTGCCATCCCGGGACTGCTCCGTGCGGGGACGTTTCTGGACACAGTGCTATTGGTAGAGCCTGGGTATAATAGCCATCCAATCAACCTATCGGGTTATAATGTTGTTCCGGTGAGCCTGGCTGACCAGCGCCTGACATACAACACCGTAACCGTCACCCGCATTGGCAATTACACCTACGATCTACTCGACTCCATCGAGGTAGTGGCAAATATGTCTGAATTGACCTTCGAGTCGCTGGTCGGTTATATCAGCCAGGATGATAATGTTGAAGAGGGCGTGATTGAGTTGGGGCAGGAAACGAAGGTTGAGTCGGCCTTGATAAATACCGGTGAAATGCGATTGACTATTCAAAATTTTATCGGACTGGAAGCGGATATAATCTTTGAGCTCGCCGACTTGACCCGCGGTGGCTCCAGCCTGATTGATTCATTCCATCTCAGCTCATCCCAAGAACCGGTGGTGGCCAGGATTGACCTTGCCGGTTATACCCTCAGCCTGCCGCTAGATGACCAGAGGATCCATTATACATCCACCATGAGGATCCCCAGTGATGAGTTGCTGTCTCTCACCCTTGAGGATTCAATTGCTATTGATGTTCTGATCGACACGTTACTATTTACTTCGGTGACCGGTATCATCGATACGGTTGAGGTAGTGCTCGATACGGTGGAACAGACCATCTCAGCCCTACCTGATGAGATGAGCGGTTTCAATTATACCCGGGTGGAAATATATATCGATTTTGATTCAGAAATTACCATCCCCGTATTCCTCGACCTTACTTTGGATGCCAGCAATATAGCTGGGGACCGGGCTAGGTCATCAGTGTCAAACTGGAATATTCTGGACAGTTCACGGGTCATTATCCCCAAAGGCGCCGAGCTATTCAATATCCGGCCGAACCGGTTACTGGCATATGGAATTGCCCGTGCCGGGGGTACAGATGCTTACGGTACGGTGACTTCCGACCAGACTATCTCCGGGATAATGACGATCCGGGCGCCGTTGGAATTTGAGATCAGCCCGGATGCCTTGATTAGCACTGAGCCGGAGCTGCTAAAGCAGGCAGATTCGGGTGCAACGGTACCGGGTGAAATAGAAGAGGTAGTGGTATTTATCCGCTATGAGAACCAGTTCGAGTTCGGTTCCGTCCTGAGCGTATTTATGAGTCAGGATACCCTCAGCTTCGATGATGGTACGGCCGACATACTGGTGGATTCCCTGATGTTGGCTCCTGACCAATCCGGTCAGGATTCGCTGCTACTGAATGATGAGCGCCTGGACCTTTTCAACCAGGATTCGATGTATATCCAGGCCCGCATTCATTTACTGGGCCGGGTTGATGAGAATGGCCGGCCGCTGCCAACCCGTTTCCTCAGCACCGATTCGCTACGTATAAACCTCTATGGGCGGCTGCAGTACCTGATGGATGGAGCCGCCCTGGGTAGAAAGGTCAAATGAAACAGGTTCTTTTCTACCTGCTGGCCACTGGTATCCTCATGGGAAGGGGACAGCCCTCCAGCAACCCGGTTCGCAATGTCGCCACGAGAGTCTATTTCACCCGGGTTATGGGAACTCACCCTTTGGGTCTGAATCCAGCCATGCTAGGGTATTACGGTAAACCTGTAACAGTGGATTTATTCAAGGGTAAAATATCAGAACGGCCGGGTGGAGATGGGAACCATGACAATACCGGTAACCTACAGCGGCTCTATGCCGTCCAGATTATTGCCAGCCGGGACAGGCAGCTCGTTGAGAGGACCAGAAAGGAGTTCAATAGCCGGTTCCAGGGAATACCATCGGTAATCAATAATGTGGATTCAATCTATAAATTGCGAGTTGGAGATACCGCCGACAGGTTCAGCATCGCAACCCTGCGACAATCACTGATAGAAGCTGGTTACAGCGATGCCTGGATTGTCACGGTGCAAGCGCCATTAGCAGGACTTGAATCAATACCCCGTTTTACCATGACGGTATTGGGGGGCAGCCTGGATGCCGGGAATAATGCTGTTTCAGCCCAATGGATTAACCGGCAGCTGTACGGTGGCCTCGATCTTCGGGATCCCGGCAAAAAGGACAAATTTTTATCTGTATTTACTCCCGAGGTCTGGAATATTAATCTGATGGCCGGTATGATCGGTCTGGGTTTTACGGCCGGTAATTTCGATGTGTCGATCTTTGAACTGAAGGTTATATCGAACATGAATTTGCCGACGGCCATATTGGATGTCCTTTTCCGTGGCGTGAAATTCGATCAAGCCCGGGATTTGTTAAAACCCAACCTGGACCTGCTGGCGGTAGCCCCGGTTTCGGTGCATTATGGCCGGCAGATCGCATCGCCGAAACTGACGAGAACAATCGACCGGTTCTACGCGGGAGCCGGGATAAATCTCCTGTTGGGTCTGGCTGACGCTCATCTGGAAGCCCAACAGCTGGAAATTGCCACCACCACTGACAGCATACTGATTAAAGGCCGGACAAGACGCGTTACTAATGTGGATTCTGATTCCCGGCTGATGGCTATAAGAGGCGCCGGCTTGAGCCTGGATCTTGGTTTTGTCGCTGATATCAATCCCCGGCTGACTGTTGGCCTGACCGGGAAGGATTTATTCGGCATCCTGATGTGGCCCGATAGAACTGTTACAGAGAAAGAATTCTACCTGCAGCTCTCGTCGGAAGACCTGGATGATATTTACAATTATGATGATAGTCTGATGGATTCCCTGAGACAAAGTTTTGTTCTCATGGATACTTCTTATTCCACCGGGCCGGACGTAACGATCTATCCGTCCCGGTTCATTTTGGGTGCCTTATATCGACTTTCGCCTGAACTGACCGTTGACGCAGCCCTCACCCACTACCTGAGGAATGACTACCAGGATGGCGCCCCACCATTACTGTCCCTCGGTCTGGAATACGTATTGGCGCCGGTTTTTCCAGTGCACATCGGCGTAGGTATTGGAGGACTGGATGGATTTAGATGGGACACCGCCTTCATGTTGAACATAGGATCGTTCCAGTGGTACCTCGGGTATGGTGAAAGCCGCGGTATGTTCAATACGGCCAAAGGGGTGAATTTCTCCACTGAATACCGCCTATTATTCTAACCGCCGGCACATGGAATGCACCCCGGCACGGACAGGGTTCCGCTCTTGTGCCTCCCGTTGCTAAATGACACATTTAGGCCGGAAAACGGGGCAGGTCGCCTTTGGCTTGAAGATAATTTGATTTATGGTGACTATTTCGAGACTTCGCTGGCCCGCTTGAAAGGAGGTGTCAATTAAATCTTGGATACGCAGGGTGTCTCGCTTAGTTTTTAGCCCCAATGTCTAAAAGACTTTGAACCCATACGCCACCACCAATCCACAACCCGATGCAGGAGGAGACCTTGGCCATCCACGCTGACTTTATTACCAAGCCAAGATACCGGTTGCCGCTCAAGGATGAGCCCCGGGACAGAACCAAATATCCATGGCGACCCGCTGCCGTTCTGGCACTGGCTATGCTGGCATACCTGCCGGCCCAAACACCAACACTCCAATTTTCCTCCACTACTGTCCCAGCCGGCAATGGCCCCCGTTCGGCAATCCTGCTGGACCTGGATCGTGACGGCCACCGTGATCTGGCAGTGGCGAATATTCGTGGATCCAGCATTTCGCTGCTATTTGGGGATGGCTCAGGGGCCTTCATGCTCCTCGATTCCCTCGACACTGAACACAAAGCTCCCCATGCTATTGCGTCAGGGGACTTCAATGAAGACGGTATTGTGGATGCCGTAACAGCTAACAAAGACAGCCACACAGTGGCATTGTTCTTGGGAGATGGCGAGGGAGGGTTTCTTGCTCCAACTTTCTTTGCGACCGGCCAGGGGCCCCGCTGGATAGCAGTTGCGGATTTCAATGAAGATGAACATGCGGACCTGGCAGTTACTAATCGGGACGATGATAACGTTTCCATTCTGCTTGGTGATGGCAGCGGAAATTTCGTTGCTGCAGGTACAGTTTACTCCGGAGATGGGCCTGTGCCGGTCGCGGCGGCCGATTTTAACGGGGATGGGTTTATCGACCTGGCAGTGGGCAACGATCTAAGTAACACGCTGGTGGTACTTGCCGGCGATGGCGCCGGCGGGTTCGCCCTGTCATTGGCAGTCCCGGTGGGACTATCACCGAAAAGCATCGCTGTGGGTGACCTAAACCAGGACGGTTTGTCTGATATGGCGGTTGCCTGCTTATTGGATGGCTCGGTCACGGTCCTGCTTTCTGATGATCAGGGCGGCTTCACGGTATCCTCTTACGCAGCTGGCGGGGGCTCGTTCGGGGTCGTCATCGGTGATTTTGACGGTGACGGGAAGTCTGATCTGGCAGTCGTTGATGGTGTGGATTACCAGGTTTCGGTGTTGCTAGCTGATGGTCTGGGTGGTTTCGCTGAGGCGCAAACCTTTCCAACGGGCTTTGCCCCGCATGCCATAGTATCCGGCGATTTCAATCGCGATGGCCGGCCGGATTTGGCCATGCCCAACACCGGTGACAACACCGTTACGATCCTATTAAACGAGACTCCATTCCAGGAATCCGTGCACGAGGTAGCGGTAATTCAAAAACTATATGCGGATTTCTTTCCTGATCCAATAATTTCGCTGGTTGGGCAACCTTTGCGGCTCCTCATCACCACTAATTTACGTGAGCATGTCAATCGTCTGAGTATTCTGCCATTTATCAGTCAAACTGACGTTGTGCGCGTAGGTGAAATCATGAGCGTGGAGTTTACGCCCCAAGAAGCCGGGACATTTCAAATTGTTAACATCGGTCATGGATTTAGTGGTGACATCATAATAGTGAAAGATTCACTGGCAGCGGATCAATTATTAATAGCTAACGGCCGGCAACATGTTTCACTCATTCACAGCAACGCTCAATCGAAAATATATCCACCCACTATCCGCGCGCTAAAAGATATCCCCTTAACAATTTTCAACATCAGCCTGGATGACGACCATTGGGTCAGTATTGAGCCGTGGGTAGCGGCTCCCGCAAACACATCACCCGGCAATGTGAGGCCTGGCACCGTCACGACCTTCGAGTTCACCCCTAGCGACACCGGGCGCTATGTCATCCAGCATAACGTCCATGGCTTCAGCGGTACTCTTATCGTCGAGTCGCAGGTCACGACAGATGTCGCAGACCAGGGTAAGCTGCCTGTGGCGTATACGCTCGTACAAAACTTTCCCAACCCCTTCAACCCGGTCACCACTCTAAAATATGGACTGCCCCGGAGGGCGGACGCGCTCCTTGTGATCTATGACGTGAGTGGCCGGGAGGTGGCGCGATTGGTGGACGGCATCCAGCCGCCCGGTGATCATCAGGTGCAGTGGGCTGGCAAGGATCAGTCTGGCCGAAATGTACCCTCCGGCATATACATCGCGCGATTGCTCGTCCCGTCTAAGGCGGGGGTGACACCTGAGTATTCAAAGTCCATCAAGATGGTTTTATTGAAGTAAGCGCCAGAGACGTCCCACCTGAGCGGGGGTGCTGATGAGATGGGCTCAACCAGAAACCAGCAACCAGTAACTTGAAACTGAGCAGCTTCGCTTTGATGAGGCTGTTGTGAGCCGGACCCAAACAGCAGGATTAATAGCTTGCGGGCGGATGTTTGTTCGATCTATATTTAACCACATGGTTAACTATCAGTCATCACAACTTGACGCCACCTTCTCCGCGCTCTCCGACCCTACCCGGCGGGCGATAATCAGTCGATTGGCCCAAGGGCCGGCATCTGTGGGCGAACTAGCCGGGCCGTTCAACATGTCGCTCCCAGCGGTGTCTAAGCACATCAAAATTCTCACCAGGGCTGGTTTACTTCACCAGGATAAAAAGGGTCGAATCAAGCACTGTTCCCTTATCGCGGGATCACTGGCTAATGCCGGTGAGTGGATCCAATTCTACAAAAAGTTTTGGGAGTTCCAATTGAATGCACTGGATGAATTTTTAAGTGGCGAGAAATGATCGAGGTAAATATGGCAACTGAAAACTATTCATTGAAAATATCCCGAACCTTTCAGGCGCCCCGTTCCCGTGTGTTCGAGGCTTGGACGAACCCTGCGGACCTAAAAAACTGGTGGCATATGAGTGCTGACGCGACCACTCCCATTGCCGAGGTCGATCTACGGGTCGGTGGGCATTACCGGCTGGGAATGACGCTACCCGGGAGCGCTGAAGCCATAATGTTGGGGGGCGAATTCCTTAGAGTTGAACCTCCGGAGCTACTTGAGTACACCTGGGCCTGGGAAAATGCCGGAGATGAGCCTGAATCGACAGTGCTAGTAGAGTTCAAAGATTTGGGGCAATCGACTGAAGTCGTCATCACACATGGCGTTTTTGTATCCGAGCAGCGCAAGCAGGAACACCTAAGCGGCTGGCAAGGCTGCATGGACCAGCTCGATAAAATATTTGCAGGTGCTAACGCCTGAAAACTGATGGACCAAAATACGAAGGAGAAAATATGTCAAGAACGATCAATCAGAGCATACGCGTTCAGGCTTCACTGGGGGCAATTTTCAAGGCATTCACGGAGGCGAATGAAATGGAACGCTGGTGGCCGTCTGCGGTGGAATCCGATCCCAAGACCGGCGGAAGTTTTAAATACAGTTTTGAACTGCTTGACCCATCTGTTCCCGTGGAAGTACGGGTCGGAAAATACACAAAAGTGGTTACCAATCAGTCGCTCTCCTACCCATGGAACATCCCCGGCATGCAGCCGTCCACAAATGTGGCGATTGAGTTCAGCGCTGATGGCGGCGAAACCGTCGTGACCCTTGAGCATTCGGGCTGGCCATCTGACGAGGCGTCAGATGGAGTTTTCAGCATGCACGAACAGGGTTGGGGCGGGTTTCTCCAAAATCTGAAAATAGTTTTCGAAGGCGGCCAGGACATTCGCCCCACTGCGATGAAGATGAAAACCAAAGCCTAAGTACCTGCTATAATGCCGTACACTTGCCAGGCTTGCGGTTATTGCCTTGATGAGAATCTTATTCTCAGCACAAACTTTGGGTCCGACTATGATCGCCACCAAATTGCTCTATCCGGCCGTAGGATTTTGAAGGGCGAATATCAAAATGATGGGGCCAATATCCTAAATCGGCGCGAAGCTAATTGTATATTTGAGAGCTAAGATTTAACGCTGTAGGGACCTCCCGCCTTCCGGCCTCACACCCATCAGCAGGCAGCCGCGGGCTATGTGAGGCTGCCGGAAATCAGCCCTGCCGGCGACCGAGTTCTACCAGACCTCCTCGCCCTCCTCCGCAAGGTCGGCGGCTTTTTCGGCCATCCAGGCGCTAAACTCTGCTGCCGTTTCGACTTTTAGAATGCCCTTCATCCGGTAGTGGCTGTTGCCGCACAGCTGGGCGCAGGCGATCTGCCAGGTGCCTGTCCGCGTAGGCACGAACCAGACCGGTATGCTCATTCCGGGAATGGCATCCTGCTTCACTCGCATGATCGGCAATGAAAAGCTGTGGATCACATCCTTGGTTGTTAGATGGATCAGCACGGGGCGATCATCCGGCAGATGGAGCTGCCCGATGGTCGTGACATCGTCCACTGCAACAGGGTCGGACCTGTCTAGACCCACCGGGTTCGATTGCTCGTCGACCAGATATGGATCGGTCCGGCCGAAGATACCATCAGCGCCTGGGTAGTGGATATTCCACAACGAATACTACATGGGGCATTTCTCCCTGCCCTAAATTTTTGCTGATAATATATTTTCCCAGCAGTTTGCCGCCATGTGCTTCACCGTTTGCATTGGATCGCTTGGAATATTCCTTAAACTCCGGCGTGTTCTGGCCGCCCTCATTGAACGTGCCCAGCAGGATTACTGTACAGGATTTTGCCTCGCCCATTCTATGCCGCCTTTAAAGTTTATGATTTTTAATTATTTCATAAATCGCCTTGTCTCATGCTCGATATTGCGCATAGAGCTACTCCGCCGCAATTTCAATATTAAGTGGGCGGGCTTAAGCTGCTCGAGGAACACGCTTTTTATTTGTTATCAAGTAGTTCAAACCGGCGAGAACGCCCTCTATCCGTTTGGATAGCGCCCGCTTCATCAGCATGGTCGACATAAGTTTGCCGATTAGACCAAACTTTGGCTGATATTCAATTTTCATATAAGCCTCGCTCATACCATCGACAGTTCTGACGCCAACCGTACCGTGCAGGACATTTAGGGGGAACGAGAAATTGCTCCCGTTTATGGTGTATTTTTCACCCTCCACCCACTCGATAATTTCTTCATCGATATCACTGCCATCATTGAAATGACAGGTCCGTTTAGATCCGAGGCCGCCGTTATTTTCAGTGTGCAGGTCGACCGTTTTTATGTATGGATGAAATTCGCCAATACCTTGAAAATCGGCAATGGCCTTCCACACTACTTCTTGCGGTGCATCGATTGAGATGCTTTTTTCTACAGTTTCCATAATCATTCCCTTTTAGTTTAGGTTCTTGATCGACTTAATTAGGTCAACAGTTGACCGGCAGTGGCAGCCGCCCGCAGAAGATCAACTTTGCTGGCGCCCGCCTTTGCCATCAGCGGCATTCCGTATGCCAACGAGATCAGCATGGGAAGCATTCCTTCGATATCTTGTTTTGGCGCCCATCCCCTGGCGATCTCATTCGTAAGTGAATTTTTAAAGGCGCTCTTTACACGCTGATAAAATTCTGCGAATCGTGTGGCTGCAAACGAATCGAATGCGCTGAGCTCCGAATTTGAATTCGCGTAGAAGCAGCCAATGCGCGGGTCTTTCCCACCTAGTGCGTTGGCGACCAAATTCATATAATCGATTACATCATTAATTCCAGAATCCGTTCCCTCCATCGGCAGCAAATATTTATCGAGATAATCGAGTCGGTAGCGCTCCAGCGCAGCTTCAAATAGGGACCGTTTGTTGCCAAAGGTATTGTAAAGGCTTTGGCGACTGATGCCCATCACTGCAAACAGATCGCTCATTGAAGTATGTTCGTAGCCTTTCTCCCAAAATAGCAGCATGGCCTTCTCAAGCACCTCGCCTGTATCAAATGTTTGTATTCTGGCCAAGGGTAAACGTGTTAATAGTAGAACGATCGTTCTATAATGTTACACCGCTGTTTCGGCCAGTGCCAGCGTTATTTTGTTAAAATTGAGTGATACATTAACAGCAGGGCCCCTGAAATCCTATAATCACAATGGTTTAGCTCAGTCGGTTCCATAAGGCAAGGCCGGGGCTCCGGCTGAACCGGCAAGTTGTAGCTGTCGGCGCGACTTCGCCTCCAGCTGGCAGGACAAAGGGAAAAGCCCACTGAATCAGAAGATTCAGGAGGCATCCAAGTGGCTCGGGACGGAATTGAACCGCCGACACATGGATTTTCAGTTCATGTACTTCCCGTCGTGAAATAGAAAATCAGGCAGGAAAACGAGGCAGGAATTTGACCAATAGTGACCAATGCTTAGGTGGCACGCGCTAATCAAATAAAGTGGATTTCCAATGAGACGAAAACGAAATCTTGGAAACTGCAGAATATATATCTTAGCTTTTAGCCCTAAATGTCCAAAATGCTCTGAAGACCTACGCGGCGCTGGCTCACAAAGGTGTTGAAAAATTAGGATATTGTGGATAGGCATCGTAAAATCCACTACCCACCGACGCTTGTACTCGCACTATGCCGGCAGCGCACTAAAGGAGGTTACAGCCATGAGACCCAGCCAATCCATTCACAAATATAGCTCCCCCCCCGCTTTAGCGCTCGTTGTGCTGGGCGCAATCATGGTCCTGGCTCCCATCGGATTACTCGCCCAGACCGTGTGGGCACACGTCGGCGACCAACCCGTGCTTGACTACGGTGACGCCGGCCAATGGGACGATTATGAGGTGGGTACTCCTGCGGTCATAAAGGACGGCGATACCTTACGCATGTGGTATGGAGGGAGAAATGATGATCCATTTGGTGGTGGTGGAATAGGGAAAATCGGATACGCCTGGTCTCTCGACGGCGTCTCCTGGAATCGACATGCCGGCAACCCGGTGATGTCAGCTGAACTGGCCTGGGAAGGGGCACATCTCTCTGCCCCTGCTGTAATAAAAGACGGGGACACTCTGCGCATGTGGTATGGCGGTGGCGACTGGCCCGCAACGGCAATTGGCTATGCTGCGTCGGTTGATGGCATCAACTGGGTGAGACACGCTGACCCGGTACTCCAGCTGGGACCGGTCGGGGACTGGGATAGCGACTTCGTGTTCCCAGGGACTGTCATTAAGGAGGATGGTGGGTATAAGCTGTGGTACAGCGGAAATCGAGAGACCGCCTTTCCCGGGATCCCTCAAATTGGGTTGGCCACCTCCACCGACGGCCTTCAGTGGGTGAAACACGACGACCCGTCCACGACCGCAGCGCCCTTCGCCGAGAGCGATCCCGTACTGGAGGTCAGTTCCGCGGCCTGGGATTCACGAAGAGTTTGGGGACCTGCCGTGCTGCCAACGGCTACCGGCTATGAAATGTGGTACACCGGATCTGGCGGCACAGACCAGCTGGTGGGCTACGCCACGTCAGCAGATGCAGATGGGATCTCGTGGACCAAATGGCCGGATAATCCGG
>JACZSB010000050.1 GCA_022574435.1 Fidelibacterota bacterium | reverse complement strand
CCGGGCCTTGCGAGTCACATCCCGAAAGCGGAAATCACCCTGGTTCAGGAACAATTTATTGGGCAGCTGATTGGCCACCAGGTACACATCCGGCCGGCCATCGCCGTTGACGTCCCCGATGGCCACGCCACCGCCGTTAAAATAATTTCGGTACTTAAATACGTTGAAATCCATCTCATCGACCAACCTGTTTTCAAATTTCAGCTGCGTATAATCATCGGGCATCAAGGAGAATAGCTTGTCGATCTGAATATTCAAAGTTGATGGCGGTTTCTCACCGCAGGCCAGCAGCAGAAAAAGATAAATCCCGCAAACATGTGTGACGACTTTCACGACGCTCATGGGGTGTAATTTATATCTGAATTTAACCGTTAAGTGTAAATCAACCACCTTGGTGGAGGGGCAGCGGCGTTGTTTTTTAAACCAATAGGCTAAGCAGTAATATTCTTAAACAGGGAGCGATTTAGCTGCCCGGCAATATTGACCGGATGGCTGGAGCATCAAGCCGTCCGGGAGCAGTCGCGCCGTTAACTTGGGCACCTCACCCCTCAATCCCCTCTCCTCAAGTAGAGGGGACTTCACAAAGTGCATGGGGTGAGGTTGCCGGTTATCCAGTGATCTAAATGCGAAAGCGGCAGAATGTTTCTGCCGCTTTCATCTAAGGGATTTATACTGTCAATATGATACTCTTTACCGCATGAGCATCAATACCCCGTATTCTGTACCAGGTTCGGGTTGGCATCCATCTGGCTTTGCGGGATTGGGAAGAGAACTCTATAGTCGTCACTGACAGTTTCTTTGAGTGTATAGCCATCAAGGAACGTTCCATGCCTGATCTGATCCGTGCGACGGAACCCTTCCCAAAGGAATTCATGACCGCGCTCCCAATAGATATTATCAGCGCTAATAGTCGTGAACGCATCAAGACCGGCGCGTTCATGCACCATGTTGAGTGATGCAAGGCCCCCGCCGCTCAAATTAAATTCCGCTTCCGCTTTCATGAGCAGCACATGCGAGTACCGGAAGATGGCGTAGTCAGAACCGGAAAACCACTGGCTCGTTTCCGGATCGATGGGCCACTTGAGAATGCGCGGTCCATCCATTTCGCTGGCATCGAAAAGAGGAAATTCTACCTCAAAAATCAAGGGCGCAGGCGGATCTGCACGATCAAATGCTGAATCGCCTGCGGTCGCCCCAAACAACACATACTGTTGCCCCACTAATATTTGGTCCAGCCGGTCATCTGTTGCATCGTAACTGTTATAGAAATCGGTTAGAACCGAAAATCCGTTCCAGGGACTCGCGGAGTGCTGATTGTAGTGCAGCGTTGCCATATGGCGGAAAGCTTGGACTCCATCCAATGGCAACTTCGGAACTACGAGGATATACTCCGTGTTGGCGACTCCCTCATTATCGAATGAAAATACGTCCATAACGGTAGGCAACAAATTATACTCACCGGAATTAATGACGGCCTCAGCGGCTGCCAGAGTTTGGCTCCACATTGCTGTTCCCGTGTAGACCGCGGCATTGAGGTAAACAGTCGCCAACAGTGTGTTGGCAGCGCCCGTGGTTATCCGGCCGTGTCCTCCCGTTCCGTGCGAAACCTCGAGATCGGGCAATGCCAGGTTAATTTGCTCCACGATGAAATTAAACACCTCTGTTCGTGTGTTTCGCGCCGGGGGTTCTTCGTCAGCTTCGGCTGCGGTGACAATAGGTACACCGCCGTACAGATCCATTAACCACCAGTAATATAGCGCCCTGAGCACTCTTACTTCCGCGATATAGGTCTTAACCAGATCAGTTTGTTCAGCTCTTCCGAGGTTGTCCAGCGTCGAGTTTGCTCGCGCTATGCCTCCATAGGGTCCGGACCAGCCGGCGCCAACGAAGCCCAGGGTGGCGTCCCATGTATGCTCCTGGAGCGCCCGCCAGATACCTCCGTCGTCCCAGTCGCCACCCCGCGTGGGTATTACTATTTCATCCGAACTGACCGCCCCCAGGTGAATGAAGTCACTCCACTCCGCCTGCGCGAGACTACTATAGACCGGTACCACTGCAGCAGTTAACTCTACCTCGGTATTATAGAAGTTGTCCGGGGTTACCAAATCGAAGGTCGTTTCCTCCAGGTCCGTGCAGCTCGAAGCCAGCAGCATGATGAAGAGAAACGGAACAGAAAATCGTATTAGGTTATTATTCAACATATCGTAAATCCTTTCATAGACCGATGTTTATGCCGATTGAAATGGTCTTGGCTTTGGGATAGTTGGTATAGTCAACACCCTCAGCAAGGCCCATAATGGTACTTACTTCCGGATCGAAACCCGTATAACCGGTTAAGGTCAACAAGTTATCGGCGCTCACGTACAAGCGTAAGTTTTTAAACTGTGTGGTATTTAGCGTGTACCCGAGTGTTACGTTCTGCAACCGGATAAATGATCCGTCTTCAATGAAACGATCCGTGTACGCCACTGCCGCTTCCGCACCTAGACCAGCCTTCACATCGTCCTCCGTCTCAACGAAGAGATTAATGCCGTTGAAGACATTGGATGGCCGCTGGTATTCCAAGCGGGTGTTGTTCAGGATCTTATTTCCTTGCACAGACCAGATATTGAAACTGAAGTCCAGGTCCCCGGCAATGATTGTATTCGTGAAACCGAATGTGAATTTCGGAAACGGAGAGCCCAGAATTTTCCTGCCATCGTCGAAAGGACCACCTGTAGATGAAAGTACTTCCTGTCCATCTACGTAGCCCTCGAATTCATATCCGAAGAATGATGCAAATGCTTCACCAGGCCGGATGATCGATGTAAACACACCGCTCAGCCCGGCTCCCCCGATGGGACCGATGATAATGTTTTCCACATCAGGCCCCAGGCTGATAACCTCATTCTTGTTAGTGGCAAAATTAAAGCTGGTCCGCCAGGTTAGATCCTTCGTGGACTTAACCTCCCAATTCAGCCCAAATTCGAACCCCGAGTTTTTCACACTACCCACGTTGTCGAGCTTGGTGGTAACCACCGCCGGCTGGGGCACATTAACCTCAACCAACATATCTTCGGTTGTCTTGGAATACAGATCGATGACGCCGGTGATTCTATTATCCAACAGGGCAAAGTCCAAGCCCAGATTCATATCACTGGTTGTTTCCCATTTAAGTTCCGGATTGGGTAACTGGTTCGCGGCAACTCCAGCCATCAAGTTACCCCCGATAACAGCATTGGCTCCGGAACCAAGGGTAACCAACGAGCGATAATTCCCGATGGCCTCGTTTCCGGTTATACCCATACTGGCCCTCACTTTAATATCATCGGAAATCCAGAACCCTACACCTGCCGAAGGAAACATACCCCATTTGTTATCTTTGCCAAACCGGGATGATCCTTCCCTGCGAAGGGTGGCCATAATATTAATCCTGCCGCCCATGTTATAGACGACACGACCGAAGAAAGCAATTAAGCGGTTCTGATTCTTAAAGGAAAAAGGTTGAGATGTCCAATCAGCGCCCCCGTCCAGATTATTGCTCAGCCAGGCATCGGTGACATAGCTTGTACTCAATGCTCCAAACCCGCTGTTCGTGAACTCCTGGAATTCATACCCGGCTAAAGCCTGCAGGTTCGAAGTACCCATTTCTGTACTGTAATTCAGCGTTGTGTTGAATTGGACATTTTTTCTTTGATTGTTTTCGGCAGTAGCTCTTCCGCCAACTGCAGCTGCATAGGGCAGAGTGTTGGGTTCATAAGTTGTACGTGTGTATGATTCAATATCCAGGCCCGCAATTGTCCTAATACGTAGCCCCGGTACCAATTCATAATCTGCAGTTATATTGGTTAAAACACGCAAGTCCTCGCCAACATCAGTGGTTTCAGTGAGCAGGGCGACGGGATTCCGGATGGTCGTGGTTGGATATTCAAAATATGTCCCATCTGGATTTTTTACCGGATTGGTTGGGTTCATCTTTAAGACATTAGTGAATACGCCGCCAAAGAAACCAGCCTGTTGATATTGAGGTGTATTTTGACGGGTTACAAAGCTGGGGCTGATTTTCAAACGCAAATTAAGTCTACTGTCGAGCATAGAATGCCGCACATTCAAGCGCGCAGATAAGCGTTGACGAGCAGAATTTAAAAGAATGCCCTCTTGGTCCAAGTAGCCGATCGAGGCTCGGTATTGTGTTTCCTGAGTACCGGCGCTGAATGCAATATTATGGCTTTTGGAAATGGCTGTTCTTAAGACTTCATCCTGCCAGTCAGTGTTGGCGCCACCCTCTCCGATGGTTGCACCAACGGAGCTGGCATAACTCTTATATTGAGCAGCGCTCATCAGGTCCAGCTTATTGATAATGCTGGAAGAGCTGGTAGAGCCGCTGTAAGTCAAAGAAACAGCGCCGGGACGTCCTTCCTTGGTGGTAATCAGTATCACGCCGTTTCCACCACGAGCCCCGTAAATAGCAGAGGACGCAGCGTCTTTTAAAACGACAATGGAGGCAATATCACCAGGATTCAGCATGCTCAGCGGATTGTCTCGGGTTCCATTGGTCCCCGCTCCAGCGCCAGAGGAAAAACCGGTGGGAAGCCCTGATGAGTTATTTATCGGTATACCGTCAATTACAATAATCGGATTATTGCTGGCATTTATAGATGTACCTCCCCGAATACGGATCCGCGGTTCGCTGCCAATGTCACCATTGTTGGCAGTGATAACCACGCCCGGCACTCGGGCCTGAAGCAAAGACTGAAGATCTGCATTGACGCCTTTTGTGAAACTACCTTCCCTCAATGAGGAAATAGCGCCGGTCATATCTCGACGTGACAGTGTACCGTAACCGATTACAACAACATCTTCCCCGATTACCGCCTCGGGCGTCATGGCCACATCAATCTCATCACGGCCATCGATGGAAACTTCCTCGCTCTGATACCCGATATATGAGAATACTAATATATCCTGTGGCGAAGTGGCGTTCACCACATACCGCCCATCACTATCGGTCGTGGTCCCTATGCCTGTACCCTCGACGACGATATTAACTCCCAGCAACGGAGCCCCGGTCTCGGTGGAAACCACCTCCCCGGTCACCTGATGCTCCTGGCCGATTACTTGCCCGACAAAAACCAGGCTTAAAGATATAGCGACTAGAAATGACTTGCACCTCACTATACACCTCCACGGTTACTGCTGTACCAACAACTCAATATACCCCTACGAGGGGATTAGTTTCGAGATGTTGTATATTAACAATTTAAATGGGGGTGGTAGGAAATTTTTTTTATTACTTTAAAACCTGCCCCCACTTTCGCCGTTTGCCTACGGTGGCAGTTGTGCGGAAGATCGATAATACCTGTATCATCGACGACCCATAATTGGTTATCAGGGTTCAAAGGTATAATCATCTAGACAAATGAATACGACTAGTTTCTGCTAGTCACAGTGGCAAGAAATGCAACCGTTTAGAGCAATGGGCACCGTTGGCAATTTACTTTACATCCAGGCCTGTGCCGCGAGGCCACCGAGCGATACAGGCGGACTTGGATGGCTTGATGCACTATTGTATATTGTTGAATTATATAGGTTTATAACAGATTAAACGAAAACCCAGGAAGGCGGCGGCGCCAAACTGGTAGCTATGGATATAGGTTGCGCGGCGGAGGAATCTAAGTCGTTGGCTTGGCAGGCGCCCAGCCAGGAATTAAATCTACTTGACAGGCCGTATTCCCGGCAGTATTATTGTATAGACAAATAGACAATACAGGCACCTGCTCAATAAAATGATCATTGATAAAAGTAGCCCCATCCCTCAGTATTTCCAGCTGCAAACCTGGCTGATGGAACAGATCGACCAGGGCGTATTCAGGCCTGACGATCAGGTGCCCACTGAGAAAGAGCTGGGGCAGCTAACCGGATTGGCCCGGGCCACCATCAGGCAGGCAGTGGGCAATTTGGTCAATATTGGTTACCTGGTAAGGCATAGAAGACTGGGGACCTACGTTTTAGATCGGAAAAAAGAAAATGGGAAGCGGACAATCATAGGAATATTAATTCCGGATATCCGCACCGGGTATGCTCCTGAATTGGCACGCGGCGCCGAAGATGAGGCGGCCCGCCAAAGTCATAGCCTGATTCTGTGCAACACCGACGACTCGTATATTATGGCAGACCGGCACGCCGACCGCTTGATTGAAGCACAGGTCAGCGGCATTATTTTTATACCAACGGCCAACCCCGTGGAAAGAAATCGGCTGTTCATCGAAAAATTTACCAAAAGAGATATCCCGGTGGTCCTCGCCGACAGAACCATTCCAGACATGGCCGTTGACCATGTGACCACAGATAATTTTCAAGGAGCCCTCGATCTCACCAGCTACCTGATTAAAATGGGACATCGACGGATCGCCATCATTCTAAACAGTGCCTTAAGCACCGAACGGGAGCGGCTTGAAGGCTATCAGGCCGCACTGGCCCAGCATGACATCCCGGTGGATCCGGAGATCGTCATAGCGGAAGCCGGCCCATTTTCAAAAGAACATTACCAGGAGTACATCAGCTCATTATTGGAGCGCCGGGATAGGTATACGGCAATTTTTGCCGGGCACGACCGGATCGCCCAGTTGATCTACTCCGCAGCCCAGGAGCTGGGGCTAGACATCCCGGGTGACATTTCACTGGTGGGCTATGATGATCTTCCGTTCACCACCTTCTCCCTGACCACCATGCTCCAGCCGATCTATGAGTTGGGGCGCGAAAGCCTAAAATTGATCCTCTCCCGGATTCGGGGGGAAAACGGTGAACCGCGGCGCATTGTTCTGAAGTCGAACCTGGTGGAGCGCTCGTCAGTTAAGGCACTGAATTAGATTTTCCACCGATTTGATTACAATCTACCCCTGTAAGGAATTGCAATATGAGAGCAGTATGTTTAAATGCGGAATGGGACCCAAGACCGGATTTCAAACTGGGGTCCAAAGATGTCGAAGGGAAACTAACGTATCTGGGCAGCCAGGTGTGGCGTAATCCACGCATAGAAATAATTGAGAAAGAGAATCCGACACCGGGTCCGGAGGAAGTGCTGATCAAGGCGCGGGCTTGTGGGATTTGTGGTAGCGACGTGCACATGCTTCAGAGCGATTCCGACGGCTACATCTTCTATCCCGGCCTGACCGCCTTCCCCGCCACGTTGGGACATGAATTTTCAGGAGAAGTTGTCGGGGTGGGCGAGGGGGCCATTAATAGGCGTACCGGCCGGCAATTCGAGATCGGCGAGGCAGTTTGTGCCGAGGAGATGTTCTGGTGCGGCCAGTGCAAGCCCTGTGCCGACGGATATCCCAACCATTGTGAGCGCCTGGAGGAGCTCGGTTTTTCCGTAGACGGCACCTTAGCCGCCTATGTTACGGTGAGCGCCAGGTACCTCTGGAGCCTGGAAGCGCTGCGTGAATTATATGGCGAAGATAAGATGTATGAGTTGGGGAGTCTGGTGGAACCAACCTCAGTGGCTTACAACGCGGTCCATGAGCGCGGCGGTGGGATTCGCCCGGGCGAGAATGTGGTCATTCTGGGAGGCGGCCCAATTGGGGCGGCGGCCTGTGCGGTACTGAAGCGCTCCGGCGCCGCGGCGGTGATCCTGTCGGAACCATCCAAGCCCCGTAGAGAAATGGCCACCGAAATGGGGGCCACCCATGTCCTCAACCCAATGGAAGTAGATGTGGCCGAAGCGGTGTTGGATATTACCCAGGGCGTGGGAGCCAAGATCATCCTGGAGGCCTCCGGCGTACCAAGCGTGGTTTGGCCGGACATCGAAAAGATCATCTGGGAGGGCAAAGCCTTGAATACCACCGTGGTAGTGGTGGCGCGAGCCGACGAAAAGATCCCGTTCACCGGCGAGGTGTTCCAGGTGCGTAGAGCCAGTATTGTCGGGGCTCAGGGGCACTCCGGCCACGGTACTTACCCCAATGTAATCAACACCATGGCTACCGGAATGGACGTCTCACCTATTATCACCAAACGGATCGGCCTGGATGAAGTTGAGGAGAACCTGGTGATGCTGCGGACTGACCGAGATGAAGCCAAAATAACAATTACGGATTACGATTAACCAACCTTAACAGGAGTTGCAAAATGAATGATTGGCTCAAAACCGATCGTGATGACCTGCGGTTTGAAAATACGTCAGTAGGTCGCATGAAGAAGAGAATCTGGGAGTCTAGCGACCAGGAAATAGATAAAATCCTGGCCGATTACGACATCCCATCACCATCTGAACTGGCCAAGCCGGGGAGCTACATCCAGACTACCATCAGGCACGACGTCGTGGAAAACCGGAAGAAAAACGATATCGTATTTGTGCCCATCGGCTGTACCGAACAGCATGGCGACCATACCGTCACCGCCATGGACACGTTTATGGCCTCAATGATTTTGGAGGGGGTCCGCCGGTACACCGCCAAGCAAGGGGCGGCGGTCAATTTGGCCTGGACCCCGTTGAACTACGGCGGCCATCCCCATCACCACGTGGGGATGCCCGGCACCATCCATTTGGAGGACGAGGTCCTCAAGCGCGTGCTGATCGACGTGATGGTGGGGCTGTGGAACGACGGTTTCCGCAAGATCGTGCTGGTGAACAACCACGGGCACCAGTGGCTGCTGGAAGCGGCAATTCAGGAGTTGCAGAAGACCTGGAACCTGCCCGGTATCTTCAGGGTGGTGGACTGGCACCGAGCAGTACGGGAATTCTTCCGCACCAAGGATCGGGGCGGTGCCTGGGAGGATAACTTCTTCCACGCCGATGAAGCCGAGACCTCGGTGCTGCTGTTGCTGGGCAAGGAGTATGTGGCCATGGAGTATGCCCAGGATACCAAAGTGGAGGGATTCCTGCCTGATGGGCATTTTGATAAGGCCGTGGAGCCGTTCGGCCGGCCCCACAAATGGTCCGAGGGACAGGGACATTTTCCCCTTGAGGTGCACTCAGTCCCTGAGGGCGTAGTGGGCCGACCGACGCTCGGCGACCCGAATAAAGCCAAGCGTGCCATTGCCGCCATCCTGTCCTACCTGACCCTGGTCAACGATGAGATACTGGAGGCTTTTCCGCCTGGAAAATTCCCGCCCATCGAAAAGACCACACTGCGGACCGAAGCCGAGATGGAGCCCTATCTCAAAAAGCCATTCACCAAAGGCTGGCGTCCGATCTACGCCATCCGCAAGGTGGGGCTTTAGCGGCCCATGAATCTGAGTATCGTCCTCTCGACGCAACCGGCATCCTTCAGTGCCCTGGCTTACCAAGGTAAGCTGGAAGAAAATATCGCCAAGATAGCGGAGCTGGGGTATGCCGGCGTCGAGCTGGCGGTGCGGGACCCGTCGCTGCTGGACCTCAAAGCGCTGGAAGCAGTCGTCCACACCAACAACCTGGTGGTCCCGGCCATCGGCACCGGCCAGGCCTATGGCGAAGAAGGTTTGTCGCTCACCAGCACAGACCAAAGTATCCGCGACCGGGCCATCGAGCGCCTGCACTCCCAGGCCGTCTTGGCTGCCGGGTTCAAGGCGGTGGTCATTCTCGGGCTGATTCGGGGCCGGGCAGGCTCGCGGGAAGCTGAAGGCCCGGCCCACGATCTGCTGGTGGAGGCCATCAAAGTGGTGGCCGGAAAGGCAACCCAGGTTAAATTCGCCCTGGAGCCGATCAACCGCTACGAGACCGACCTGATCAATACGGTGGCGGCGGGACTGAGCCTGGTGGACAAAGTCGGGTTGGACAATTTCGGGCTGTTGCTGGACACCTTTCACATGAATATCGAGGAAAAGGAGATTGCGGCTAGTATCAGGGACGCTGGGGACAAATTGTTTCATTTGCATATCGCAGATTCCAACCGCTGGTATCCCGGCGGAGGGCACACCGATTTTGCAGCGATAGTGGAAGCATTGGACCGCATCGATTACCAGGGCTTCATCTCCGCGGAGATAATGCCGTTGCCTGATTCGGATACTGCCGCCGCGAAGACTATTGAGTTTATGCGGTCCATCACCGCCTGATACAAACTAAATAACAATGGCCCTGATCGGGGACCGGGGGGGCTCTATTCGATTCGGCATTACTCAAGGATTCTGGTATTATCAATACTGAACCTATCCTGAAAATGCGCCACATCAGGAAGACCTTTCCGGGCGTGGTGGCTCTGGATAATGTGGATCTTGAGCTGCAGCAGGGAGCCGTCCACATCCTGCTAGGTGAAAACGGGGCCGGGAAATCAACCCTGGTTAAGATACTTTCCGGGGCCTACCGGATGACCTCGGGACAGATCATCATCAACGGCCGTGAGACCGCGATCCACAACCCGAGGCATGCCCAGCAGCTGGGTATCGGCATCATTTACCAGGAGCTCAATCTGATTCCGCAACTCACAGCAGCGGAAAATATTTTCCTGGGCCGTGAGAGCACCTTAAAATCCGGCCTCTTAAACCAGCAAAAGATGGATCTGAGTGCAGATCTGCTGCTCCGTGAATTAGGGGTTGAAATCGACATTCATTGCCCGATCAGCGCATTGGGGGTAGCGCAGCAGCAGATGGTGGAAGTTGCCAAAGCACTCTCGTGGAAGGCCCGCATCCTGATCATGGATGAGCCCACCTCGGCCTTGACCAGGCCAGAAATCAAGGTACTTTTCAAGACCATCCGGCGCCTGAAGAAAAAGGGCGTGGCGGTGATCTATATCTCGCACCGGCTGGAGGAGCTGTTTGAGATCGGTGACCAGGTCACGGTGCTGCGTGACGGCCATAGCATAGGATGCTACAATATTGCCGACGTGGATCAGCCGCAGCTGATCCGCTTAATGGTAGATCGGGAGCTACATGACCAACTGCCCAAGGTGCAAGCGGAGCGGGGGCCGGAGGTTCTGCGGGTGGAGGGACTCTGCCGGCGGGATGTGCTGCATGACATCAGCTTCACACTCTACGGGGGGGAAGTGCTGGGAATAGCCGGCCTGATGGGTTCAGGGCGGACGGAGCTGGCCCGGGCGCTGTTCGGCATCGACCCCATCGATTCGGGCCAACTTTTCATTAGGGGCGCCCAGACAAATATCGGCTCACCGCGGGCGGCCATCAAACAGGGCATCGGTTTCCTGACTGAGGATCGCAAATCCGAGGGCCTGGTCATGGGGCTGACCGTGAAGGAAAACATCTGCCTGGCCAGTGTGGAACGGTTGTCCCGGCTGGGGCTGGTGGACTCGCAGGGGGAACGCCGGGCCGCCAGCGGGTATGTGCAGGACTTGCGCATCAGGACTACCGGCCTGGAACAGCGGGTCATGTTCCTCAGCGGTGGCAACCAACAGAAGGTGGTGCTGAGCAAGTGGCTGTGCTGCCGGGCGGATATCCTGATTTTCGATGAGCCCACCCGGGGTATCGACGTAGGTTCGAAAGTGGAGATTTACCAGTTACTGAATCGCCTCACGGCCGGTGGCACAGCCGTGTTGATGATCTCCTCGGAGCTGCCGGAAATCATTGCTATCAGCGACCGTATCCTGGTCATGCGCCACGGCCGGATTGCCGGGGAGTTCACCGCCGCCGAGGCCACCCAGGAACTGATTATGGAGTGTGCCCTGGGAGTGGCCAATGCGGCTTAAGGCCTTCACCTGGGAGTACGGCCGGCAATTCGGCACCCTGGCTGGGCTGGTGGGATTGACCCTGGTGCTCTGGGCCCTGACTCCTCATTTCATGACCGTCTCCAACTTGATGAACGTGGCTCAGCAGACCTCCATCAACGCCATTATCGCAGTGGGCATGACCTTGGTCATCATCACCGCCGGCATCGATCTATCGGTGGGCTCGATTGTGGCGTTTTCCGGGGTGGTGTTGGCCAGCGCGCTACAGGCGGGCATCCCCTTGCCGCTGGCCCTGGCGATCGGTTTGGCGGTGGGCGCCTTCAGCGGCTGGATGAACGGCCTGCTGATCACCTACGGCCGCCTGCCACCTTTTATCTCGACCTTGGGCATGATGAGTGTGGCCCGGGGGTCGGCCCTGCTCTACACCGGTGGCCGGCCGATCTCCGGTTTTTCAGCTGAATTTCGTTACCTGGCCACGGGCGAAATATTGAATATTCCGCTGCCGGTGATCATCATGGTAATCGTCTACCTGCTGGGCCACATCGTCCTGACCCGCACTAAACTGGGCCGCTACGTCTACGCCATCGGGGGTAACGAGCAGGCGGCGGTTTTATCAGGGGTAAATGTAAAATTCCATAAGGCCGCGGTTTACGCCCTGTCCGGGCTGCTCAGCGGGCTGGCCGCCATCATTCTCCCCGCCCGGCTGAACTCCGCCCAGCC
>JACZSB010000367.1 GCA_022574435.1 Fidelibacterota bacterium | reverse complement strand
ATTTATATCACAATAGTTTCATACTCCTTTAATATGTCTTAACTAACGATGCCCTCAATGTCACTTTTTATTTTTACTATTTTGCTGAAAATCCTACCAGAAGGACCCCAAGAATATTCCAGATGTAACAATATTTGTATCTAACACTACTCTCATATTGAATGCGTTATCTTAGTTACTTCTTCCATAAAATCTCTTTTTGTTATTTTATGCTTTTTTACAAAAGAAGCACCCCATTCAGAAATCTTCTTCAAAATTTGGTATTTCCATTTTTTTAATCACTATAAGTTTTCTTTTAGGATCTTCCATTACTACGCAAGTAGCTCCTTCTTATATACCTAAATCATCCCTTATTTTTCTAGGTAAGACAAGCTGTCCTCTTGAACTTATTCTTATTATATTAAATTCCTGACTTTCCATATTTATCACCATAAATAAAAGTAAGTATTACTTATTACTTTTTGTTTAATATATTAACTATAAGAGATTTATCTTTTTCCAAAAACAATATTTATATACTCAAAGTAATATATTAAACCCAATAATTAAATAATATTTTAACTAATAAAAGAGGTTATATGAAAACAATCAATTTTGATGTTATTGTAATTGGAGCAGGTTCTCTTGTATTGTTTATATTATATTCCGGGATCGTTGGATACTTCGGGGATTAGACTGGGTAACCTGTTCGTCATTTTCCACACTACGTCTCAAAGCCCTCATCACCCTTTCTAATAGCATCACCATGTCCACTACCGCCGATACCCGTATCAGGCGGTGCATCTGGAGTTGGATGGATTAGCCTCGATTGGTACTCTTGATGAAGTTCCTCTATTGATTTTGCATTGGAATGTGGAAACCACCCTCCCCTTGGAGCGCGGTTGTTCTTCTTTTTGGGCTGCTTCTTGAAGCCTAGTTCTTTAAGTGATCTAGTCATGAACAAGGTGCTTCGGATCAAGGTTGGACTCTTTCCAATCGCACGAGTTATAAAGCCCAAGATCGATCAGCGTATTTCTGATGATACTCCAGTCATCTCCGGCATCCTCATCGTCCTTATATTCCCAGATTACTTCCCTTCCACTAGTCATGAAAAACTTAATCTTAAGTGGGTCGATTCAATCTGCGTCTGATACATCAACGAGGTTAATGATTCTGTCTAATGAGAGATCTCCAATAAAGTACATTGGGATTGGTTGGTTTGGTTTCTTCATTCTGTAGCCCTCCCGACTAAAATATTAGTGTTTTGTAGTATCCTGCAGGAACCGTTCCTGCCAGGACTCCTTTGTATGCGGCTGGAGCCAGCTCTGCCGGCCTTGAAAAACAGATCATTTGAGGTTCAGGGAGACTGCATATATTCATGTTGGGCCATCGCTGCCAGCGTTCATTTCGAGCCTGGAGGGCGCGTTCATTATCTATCGGTGGATGACTGTCCTGACCTGCGGACCTGCCCGCTATGCGGCAGCGGCGATGAACCGGTTGCCAGGAGTGAAATATACGAAAAGGTATACGACCCCCTGGGGTTGGAGTTGCTTTTGCAGGGTACCATCAAAAGCCGAAAGGTAAGGGATGCTTTTGGTCGCAATGGCATGGGGCTGCCGTACCTCGACGATGCACAGGCAAGAGAGTGCATCAAGAGAATTGCTTCCCAATCGGGCGATTTTAATGCAATCACTGTGGCAAAGCTCGGCTTTGTTTTGATTGCATAATAGTACTAAACTATTGTGATTTCTTAAGGAGTCAACAATGAAAAATCTATCCAAAAAAAACGTTATGGTCCGGTTATCATTTTGGTTAATCCTTGGCTTTGCATTCACAGCCGTTTCTTCCTGTCAAAGTAAATCTTCTAAGGAGAAAGAAATGGTCAAGCTCTGGTCTGATGGGCCCTTTATCAAGTATGAGCATAACCCGATCCTACAACCCACAGCCGGATTCGAATTGAAAAGCGTCTACAACCCGGCCGTGATGGTAGAGAACGGAAAATTTAGTATGCTCTATCGCGCCGAAGGAGAGGATACCGGCGCCGGGGCGATAGGGTTGGCTTTTAGCGAAGATGGCATCAATTTCGAGAGATATGCGAACAATCCGGTAATTGTCGGGGAATATGAATACGAGAAAGGGGGCGTCGAGGATCCAAGAATAGTCAAATTTGGAGACACCTATTACCTGACGTACGCAGGCGCTGGTGACCGGACCGCCGGCAATATATGCCTGGCCACGTCAACAGATCTAATCAACTGGGACAAAAAAGGCGAGATTCTGCAGCCACGAAGCGGGGCCTGGAACAGCCATCAAATAAAAGCCGGGGCTATCGTCCCGGAGAAGATTAACGGCCAGTATGTGATGTACTTTCAAGGAGAGATGGAACCGTGGAAGACCCGCGTCGGGATCGCTTACTCCGACGATCTGATTCATTGGCATGAGCCATTACGTGAGCCGATAATGCGTCCGAGGGCCGGTTACTTTGACAGCAAAGGCACCGAACCGGGCGCCGCGGTGGTCCTCGAAGAAGGTATTTTGTTGATCTATAATGGCTGGAATGAAGAACTCGTGCATAAAACCGGCTGGGTGCTCTTTTCTAAGGAGAAGCCAACGGAGATCCTGGCACGGTGCGAAGAACCTATACTGGAATCCACACAAGATTGGGAAGGACACAGCCTGTTTACCGAGAGCATTGTAGAACATCAAGGTACGTGGTATCTCCACTATGGGATCATGGACAAAGTCATAGGTGTGGCTACCTACCGAGGCTCAATCACTGGTTCCAAGGAGAAACCGTGAACGTGGGTCCCCGGCGATCACGTCGGTGAAGGTACCGCCGCGGTAAATGGCGAACTGCCACTTACCGGTAGTCTGGCTGGTGATGCGCATGGCTGCGGCCAAAGGCAGGAGCCGGGCTCAAACGGGGGCCCTGGGCATTCTTTACAAATGAACCAGCCCTTCTGATCCCATAGCGCAAACCGGTCTGCAAGCAGCTGATGGGTTGATCTATCATCCCGCAGGGGTGCTCGCTCAAGGTACTGCCACGTATAGCCTCCACTACCAACCGGGACATGTTCACAGTATGGTGCTCGTGCCGGATAGTTGG
This sequence comes from Fidelibacterota bacterium, assembly GCA_022574435.1. Classification (GTDB taxonomy): domain Bacteria; phylum Fidelibacterota; class Marinisomatia; order SCGC-AAA003-L08; family TS1B11; genus JACZSB01. The sequence goes on along the minus strand of JACZSB010000367.1, from coordinate 24 downwards.
CCATAATAATGCTCCTGTTGGTGT
>JACZSB010000366.1 GCA_022574435.1 Fidelibacterota bacterium | reverse complement strand
GTCCTTGTTCGGTTCCTTTAGCGCCTCTCTCCTGGCGGTCCAGGTGTAGGAATCCACCCCCTTTTCGTAGGTGATCGTGGCAAATTGACTACCCGGCTCGTAATCCGGATCCTGGGCTTCGGCAACCAGCAGGAGGGCTTCATCCCGGGGATTGACTATGGTTGCCACACTGTCCTCATCCAGGAAACGAAAATCTGAGAGTGTCAGGACCGTATCATAACCGACATAAAAAGCAGATACGTTATGGGTCCCGGTAATACTACTCAGCTCTATCATCATGGTACCTGCATCGCCCAGAATACCATCCTCCAAGGCGAGCAGCCAGATACTTATGCTATCGTCGTCACCGGCAGTCGAACCGATAGAGGTGACTGTTAACTCAGTCTCCGGGAAAACACTACCTTGTTCCACAGTCAGCCAGCGGTAATAATCCCTGAAGGAATTATGGCCCTTCTGCGCTTCATCCCGGGTGGACTCCGATAGTTTTACGGTAATCTTGGGAGTTGCTACCACTAGAACTCGCTCCCCTCCCACCCAGGTGTCGGCGCCGGCCGGCAGTATAAAAACACCACCGGGGCAGGCTGCGTGAATCGCGGTGGTTGTTTTGGCCAGTGAATAGACTCCGACGTAATCACCGTCTTCATCCTTGGGCAACCCGGCCGATAGATTGACCCAATTATCACCTCCGTCGATACTGCGCCGAACCCCCATGTTTAAATCGATATCACCGTCATTGTCCGAATCGTCCCGCCAGACATATCCACCGATAGCGGCATAAATAGTGTTGCCGTCCACCAGAATATCCCAGACGGCCGCCGAAATACCACCTCTACTTCCCCATACCTCCGCTACCGAGTCGTAGCTATAAATCCCCAAATCGGTCCCGGCAATAACCACTCCGGTCCCGGTCACTGCCAAAGCGTTTACAGCCTCATTGCCGCCGCGATCCGGATCGCGAGGCAGGCCAGTACTGATCCTGGTCCAGGCGGAATCGTCAAAACCGCGCCGGTAAACTCCGCCGTGGGCCGTGCCGGCATAGACCAAACGTGCTGAAGCATCTTCTACCAATGATAATACGATGGCATTTTCTACATAGAATTCACCGTGTTCGCTTGACCGCTGGAGGGTGGCCCCAATTCTGTAATCCCCGGCGAAAAATTGGAAATTACGAACCCAAAATACGCTGGTACCGTTGAGCTCGCTCTGAGCAGCCGTAGCCATCCCGGCGCCAGTAGCAGCCTTTAGCCCCGTGGAAACAAGTGAAAAGATGAGTGCGGCGCCCAATAGAGCGCATACTGCCCCTTGCCAAGTATAATGACGGTATTTCGACATGCATTGTCCCCCGGTTTTAGGTGCGGCCCTGATGCTGAATGGGGGAATTCATAAAGCGGTCATAGATTGAAAATTGCGGAAAACGTCTGCACGTTGCTCAATATGCCATAGTCGATGAAGGCGTAGTCAATTTGCATGCCGGCTACGCTGATCCCAGCCCCAAAAGAAAATCGATAGGCATTGGTCCGATTGGGATCATCGAAGCGATTCTTATCGGCGTAAAACACCAGCCCGCCGCGGAGGGCCAACAAGTTGTACAGCGTATACTCTGCGCCTATATTTATCCTCTCCACGTTGTCACTGGGATGGATCACATCCACGGCCAATGTGATTTCCTGATTATCCCTGCTGAATAACTCCATGGCAACGCCCGCCCGGAAGGTCATGGGCATGGGATAGGCCTTAAAGTCCTTCTCAACATCAGTAACATACGTCTGCTCTTTAGCGTCAAATCCCACGATGTCCTTAAAACTGCCCTTGGGCTTCATTTCCGGCCCGAAATGCTGGATCGCCAGCCCCATTCTCAACGAGCGGAAATCAGTCTGATACTGCGTACCCACATCGAAGGCGATGGCCTGCGCCACTATCGCGCTGCCGGACATATCATCGCTGAAGCCGTAATCTTCCCGTACCAGTTTAGCATTCAGGCCGAATGAGAAGTTGTGGGTTAGCTTGCGGGCCCAGGACACGCCCATAATAGCGTCCGTTTTCTCGAAGGTCTCACCCGTGCCGGACTGGTCGTTCACAGTGGTAACCTCCATTTCTCCCGATGACAGGTAGCCCACGAAGACCCCAAATACACCTGCCGGTGTTCGAAATGCAATGGCCGCTGCCTCGTAATTGATCCCGGCAAACCAGCTCATATGCGACAGAACCACACTGGTCCTATTCACCGATGTCAGGCCACCGGGATTCCAGAATATGGCCGAAGCATCATTGACCGTGGCCATGGATGCCGAGCCCATTGCCAGAGATCTGGCCCCAACCTCGAGTTTCAGAAACTGGGCACCTACAATGCCCACCTTGGCAAAACTCTGGCTATGGGCCGTAATGGGAAAGATGACCGCGCAGGCGGCGGTTAAAACTGTGAGAGACCAATGATTTCGCGTAATATCCCCTCCTGGTAATCGTCAGCGCACAACAACAAATTTGCCGATATGATATTCGTCGGCCGACTCAACGACGTACAGGTATAAGCCGCTGACTATGGCCTGATTGTTTCTCGAAAGCAGATCCCAACCCTCCGAATCGGTGCCGTCATTATGGGAGATCGTCTCGATGAGATCCCCGGTCATACTGTAAATTGAAATCTTGGCCGCCGGTGGCAGATTTATAAAATTGATCCGGCTCTTGTAAATATCTTCGAACGCGGCGGTGCCCTTATAGGGGTTAGGCACGACCTTGATTTTCGCTAAATCTATCGCATCAGTCATAGATTCGTAGACCACTTTGGGTACCACCGTCAGCGGCGCTCCATCGGCATTTTTCCGATAGTTATTCTTGCCGCTTTCGGCCGCCGGTAGGCCGCTCACCGGATCTCCCGTATCAAACGCTACCAAGGCATAAAAATATGGAATACCATTGACGGGTGGCTCAATGACGTCGCCGTTCCAGGCCACAGCTCCCCCATCATCAACGAATGCGTTACTAAGTCCCATCGCTTCCGACTTCAACACTGATCCTAAGGTGTCCCCATCGGTGTTGGTGACATAAATTATGTCGCCGTCAAATTGAGTTACATCAAACATGGCATGGATTAAAGTCCAGTTGCTCGGCGAATAGATGGC
>JACZSB010000365.1 GCA_022574435.1 Fidelibacterota bacterium | reverse complement strand
CATCTACCCCGGCACTGTGGCCGATACCCTCGATTGGAACCCGCAAACGGGGGTCTATCCCAATCCCTACCGGGGTTCGGCGCGCTGGGACGGCTACGGCACCAGGGACAAGTTGATCTGGTTCCAATATCTCCCCCCACAGGCTGAAATTCGCATCTATACCCTGGCCGGAGACCTGGTGAAGGTTATTCAGCATCAGTCCGCCACTCTGCCCGGTGAAACCGCACGGGTCAGTAATATCAACTACAGCCGCAATCCCCGCTTTGCCGGCGGCGAAGCCCCCTGGGACCTGATCACCCGCCATGACCAGGAAGCAGCCACTGGCCTGTACCTGTTCACCATCAGAAACATAGACAGCGGCAGCCCGAACTATGGGAAGGTCAAGGAAGGGAAGTTTGTGATCATCAAATAGGGTCAGGGCCCGCGGGTGTTCTGCAGGCAGCAAAATGGTTCAGCAAATATTAAATATTCGTTAAATGGCTGGTGATGCAGCAAATTATTGATAATCGGGCTTGAACGCTCTAACTTACAAGCCCTTTCCTAAAACTTAAAGGCCATGAAATTTGATCTGATGCATACTTCGTTCACCTTATCACCAATAACCAGAGGTTCAATTATGCGTAATCTGCTAAGAGTGGTGCTGGTGGCATCTATTGCCATGTCCAGCGTTTTCGCCCAGGCTACGGAGCTGTTTTTCTCAGAGTACATAGAGGGCTCTTCCAATAACAAGGCCTTGGAAATTTACAATGGCACCGGCTCAGCCATCGACCTGGCTGATTACCAGATCGCCCAATCCTCCAATGGCGGCGGCTGGGCATTCTGGCATGTCTTTCCGGGTGGCGCCAGCATCGCCGCCGGCGATGTATGGGTGATTGTAAACTCCAGCGCGGTTATTGCGGGCATGCAGGAAGCCAGTGATGAAAGCTTGGCTTTCCCCAGCGTTGTAATACACAACGGCGACGACGCCCGGGCCCTGGTGAAGATTGTCGGCACCGACACCACCTGGATCGACATTATCGGTGTTCCTGATGTCGACCCCGGCACTGGTTGGGAAGTTGCCGGAGTTACAGATGGCACAAAAGATCATACCCTGGTGCGTAAATCGACGGTCACCTCTGGTACTACCAACTGGACCGCATCAGCGGGCACCGACGCGGACAGCTCCCAGTGGATCGTGTATTATCAGAATTTTCACATGCTGGGCGCCCATAATCAGGCTGAAGTGCCCATCGCGGCCATTCAGTTTGTGCCCCAACCTGATTCCACCGACGCTTCGCCTTTAGATGGCCAGGTCGTCACCATCAGCGGCGTGGTCACATCCGAGTTTTGGGGCTCCTCCAGTAACCGCTATATGTTTGTTCAGGACGCTGAGGCGGCCTGGAGCGGCATCATGCTCTTCGAGTTCGGCTGGGACGCCTTTGATGGCGGTTCCATCACCGGCCTGGCCCAGGGCGACTCGGTCACCGTCACCGGCACTGTGGCTGAATACTTCGGCATGACCGAACTGATTGATGTCACCTCAGTGATTATCCACGGCACGGCGATGAACCCTCCGGCGCCTATGGCCGTAACTACATTGGCCGCCAACGATGAGCAATATGAGAGCTGTTTGGTCATGGTCACAGACGTGGATATCACCAATGGTGACGATGGCAACGGCGAATGGATTATTGATGACGGCAGTGGTCCGGTCTCGGTAGATGACCGCTGGGACTATTACTATTTTCCCACTACCGGCGACAGCCTGGCGTCGATCACCGGGGCGATGGAATACACCTTCAGCGCAGCTAAGCTCCAGCCCCGTTTGGCAGCCGATGTAGTGGAAGCGGGAGAATTCGTCCGGATACAGCGCATCCAGCAGGTACGCGGTTCTGATCTGATGAAGGCTCCCTTCGACGCAGTATCGGACACTTCTTACCTGCGGCAGGATACTGTCTCCGTCACCGGCGTCGTGACCATGCCCACCGGCTTGAGTTTTGCCGGCGATGGTGTCAAATTCAATCTTGCCGACATCCACGGGGGGCCCTGGAGCGGGATCATGTTCTATAACCCTGATAGTACTGCCTACCCAGTGCTTTATGAAGGAGATTCGATCAAGGCTACGGGGTGGGTCGATGAATATCAAACCGGTCCGAGCGGCATGACCGAGTTCTGGATTGTAGGACCAATTACCGTATTGGGCGTCGGCAATAGTCACCGCGCGTTCATCGTTAGTCATGACAGGTCGCTCCTGAACCCTGCGCTCTCGGCTGCGGCGCCAATCGCTTGGATCTTATTTCGCAAAAACGTGATCGTCTTGTCGCGTTCGTGCAACTTCTGCTTCTGTTCTTCGTAAGCGTTGCGCTGTCTGCGTACGAGAGCACGCAACTCTTCAAGCTCTGCGACCGCCGGGGGAGGCGTGGCTTTCGGTGGCGGCGGAGCTTGGCTGATGGCCAACCGTGCAAGATCGTCGCGAAGGTAATCGTCGCCGTAAGAATCCCAGAAGTGACCCTGTCGCGGGCCGGCTGAGTGCCGCAAAAACGAGTTCGACGGTACGTGCTTTACGACGAATCGTGGCTCGGTATCGTCACGTGGGTGCGGCGGCATATACTTGGGGATCCTCTCGCACTCGGAGAACCACCACGGCTGTCTTAGCCCATCGTCAGGCGCCACACTCAGCTCGCGTTCGTCGTCAACCATCGCTCACCTCCAGCAACTCCGGGTTATGCACGTGGTGGTAGCACCAACGGCAGACGAGCTTGTCGCACACCTTGCAGCGCATTCGTCGCTACGAGCCCGATGTTATTCAACTCGGACACTAGCCTGCTAGCGATCACATCAGCATGCTGATCGCCCTCCGGGCATTTCAAGAACGCCGAAACTGTAACCGAAATGGCGTCGACGAGCGCCTTCGGAGTGCCGATCAACTGGTCGCCGCGTACGAACTCGCTACTGAGCTGGGTGAAGAGCCCTTGATGACCTTCGTCGGGCTCACGGTATTCTCAATCGCGACCAATGTGATGCCGGATTACATCTCGCTGCTCCAGTCCCGTTGGACTATCGCGTGGGCGGCAAAGGGCGGGCGGATTATTGTACCGTTGCTTGCGGACCTGATCCTCACCTCGTTCGTCTCGGCAGGTTG
>JACZSB010000049.1 GCA_022574435.1 Fidelibacterota bacterium | reverse complement strand
CGGCAAAGGCCGCCCACTCCTGGTCCATGGGCCCCGCTGATAGCTCGATTGGCGAAACCAGTGATGATTTATTTAACTTGTTTCGGCTCCCGGCAAACAACTAGTTTGGGCCGCTAGACATACCCGGCACCGATGGCTCGACGAAAAACCAAACAACACGCCGTTCTTCTGCACGGCCTGGCCCGCACCAATCTATCCATGGGGCGTCTGGCGACCAAACTGCGTGGCCGTAGCTACCGGGTCCATAACCTGAACTATCCCTCCACTGCCCACACCATCGAGGTGCTGGCTGACCAAACCCTCCATAGAGTGGTGGGACCGCTGATCGAGGAAGGGGGGCCGCTGATTCACTTCGTCAGCCACTCCATCGGCGGCATAATAATACGCTACTACCTGAAGCACCATAAAGTTCCAAACCTGGGCCGGGTGGTGATGCTGGCGCCCCCCAACCAGGGCAGCGAACTGGCGGATATTTTGCGGGATAGTTTTTATCAGACCTTATCCGGGCCGGCGGTGGGGCAGCTGGGTACCGGGCCGGACAGCATGCCTCTGAACCTGGGTCCGGTGGACTTTGAAGTCGGGGTGATTACCGGTAACCGATCCATCAATCCCCTGGGCGCCAAGTTATTTGACGGGCCCAGCGACGGTATTGTGGCGGTGGAGCGGGCCAAGGTGGCCGGCATGTCCGATTTCCTGGTGTTGCCCCACAGCCACACCTTCATTATGCTGCGTAAGGGAGTAGTCGATCAAGTCATGCATTTCCTTGAGGAGGGCCGGTTTGAACGCCGGGTCTGATATGCGGCTTACCGCAGTGACCAGCCTGAAGGGCCGGGGAGGAAGCGCACTGCCGCCGGTTGCCGGGGAAAACTTACCATGAACGATGGTGTCACCCTGCCCCTGTGGCTGGTGCTGCTGGGGGGGCTTCTCGCCTCCTGGGCTCTGCTGGCCAGACTGCTGATTCCTAGTGTGCGCTGGTTTTTCCGCCGCCGGCTCAATATCGTGATCGATGAGGTCAATCAGCGCCTGGACCTGCAGATACCGGCCTTCAAGCTTACCCGGCGGCGGATTTTGATCGACCAACTGACTTACGATCCCCAGGTCTTGGAGGCGGTGGAACAATATTGCCGGGAGCACCAGGTGCCCTCCCAGGTGGCTCTGGAGAAGGTGGGGCGCTATGCCCGGGAGATTGTCCCGGCGTTCAATGCCTTCCTGTACTTCAGCTTCGGCAGCTGGCTGGCCCGGTCGGTGGTGCGGCTGCTTTACCGCGTACGGATGGGCTATACCGATGAGGAGGGTTTGTCCCGGGTGGAGCCCAATTCCAGCGTAGTGTTTGTTATGAATCACCGCAGCAACATGGACTACATAATGTTGGCCTACATGGCCCTCAATAAGGCCGCCTTGAGCTATGCCGTGGGGGAGTGGGCCCGGGTCTGGCCGGTGCAGCAGCTGGTCCGCGCCCTGGGAGGCTATTTCGTGCGGCGCAACTCCGGCAATGTCCTCTATCGCCGGGTGTTGGCGCGCTACGTGCAGATGGCTACCGAGGGCGGTGTAGTACAAGCAATATTTCCCGAAGGAAGGCTCAGCCGCGATGGCAATTTGCACAAGCCCAAGATCGGACTGCTGGATTACATGCTGCGGTCATTCGACCCGGGGGGCAGACGGGACCTGGTGTTCATCCCGGTAGCGGTCAACTACGACCGGGTGCTGGAAGACCGTACCCTGTTGCTGGAGAGCGACCCAAAAGGCAACCGGCCGCCGAAATGGAGAGCTATCAAAACCACTATTCGGTTTATTATCCATAACCTGCGACTGATGCTCAGGGGCGGCTGGTACCGCTTCGGCTACGCCGCCGTTAATTTCGGCACACCCATCTCCATGCGTGAATACGTCCGGGAGCAGGGGGTCGATTTTCGCAGCCTGGAGCGCGCCGAGCGCATTGAACGGGTCCAGCAGTTCGCCGCCCGGCTGATGGACGATATCGGCCGGATCATCCCGCTGCTGCCGGTATCGCTGGTGGCCTCTATCTTCTCCCGGGAACCGGATAGTGTCCTCTCGCACCTGGATCTGAAGACCCGTTTTCATCGTCTGGTGGAGCAACTTAAGGCCCAGGGGGCCCAAGTCTACCTCCCGCGCGATGACCGCGGCTATGCCTTCCAGGTGGGATTGCGCATGCTGACCCTCCGCCACCTGGTTAGCGAGGAGGATAGTCTATACCGGCTGGCGCCCGGCGAGCAAGAGATCGTGAGCTACTACGCCCAGGCCGTCAACCACCTGCTGGAGCCGTTGAAAGAGGGCTGACCGGTGGAAAACAGGCGGCGCTACATTCTGCCCCTTGGCCAGATTCGCGAGCAAGGCCAAACTGCCTTCCTTATATCATTGAGTTGGGGTAGGTTGTGGAACCAGGTGCACATTTTGGCCCACTGAATGTAGGTCATAACCGTCAGGAGACTATAGTTGCGGTTCTACGTCATCCCGCTGGCCCGGTCAAGGCGCCGGCAGCGGCTTTGGCGATAAGGAGAGACTAGCGGCCACATCCGGCGAATCTTTGTGCTGCCCACTAATTGCGCTGCTGATACACTATTCACAAAGGTGAATCAGACCGCCACCGCCTTGGGAGGGGCCGGCATTCTGCGGGATCCGACATCCCGCTACGCTACGCGGCATAACCTTCTCCTACATGATCCAGTGACTATTTTAAGCATTGCCGCTATTACTTCTTGTATTTTCCGTTATCCCTCCGCATATTTCACGATGGTTGCACGAAATAATCGTAATCCACACGGGTGATTCATGCGGAAGCTCTCTGCCATTATGTTTACCGATATTGTGGGCTACGTAACCCTCATGGGGGAAGACGAGTCCAAAGCCCTTGATCTGCTTGATAAGAATCGTACACTCATCAAGTCCTCAATTGAACAATTCCGGGGAGAGTGGCTGAAGGAAATGGGCGATGGCACACTCTCCTGTTTCGCCAGTGCTGTTGATGCAGTCAACTGTGCCCTTGGGATTCAACAGACTCTGCTGGATGATCCCGATCTGACTTTGCGCATCGGTATTCATGTTGAAAATGTGGTCTTCGAGAGCGGGGACGCCTTCGGTGATGGAGTCAACGTAGCCTCTAGAATTGAGCCCCTGGCCGAGCCGGGGGGCATCTGCGTGTCCGGGCGGGTATACAGTTACATCCTGGATAGGCCCGATATTGAGACGGTATTCTTGGGTGAAAAAAACCTAAAGCATGTCAAGCGTCCTATTAAGATCTATGCCCTGAAGCGGGTGAACCTGCAGGTCCCGGCAGCCGATCCTCCCAAATCAGCAGAAGCCTAACCGCGTTCTCGATCATCGTGTTCCTATGCATCTGATTTGCAAGCCGGATAAGGCTTGGCCCCCCGATAACATGGCGCCGACGTTGTTTGCCAGCCCGGGCAGGATCTCTGTTTTAAATTGTGAAATAACTATCCTTCTTGAGTCCCTAAAAAGAAGGTGCTTATAGTATGCTGTCACGCTTGGTATGCCGGCAGTGGTTGGGCTGTCAGCAATAAAATCCGAAATCGGGTTCGTGCCCGGCTGGCCGACTCCGATAGAAATGGAATAAATTGCAAACCAGGTTCATAAATGTTTGGAGTCAGGCTAATTTTAACTTCAGGCAAATTTTAACTAATGTGAGCTGAATTTTAAGAGATACTATTGCTGATTTGCACGCCTATTAGGGCGGTCTTAAAAATGGCCGAGCAGAAGCCAGAAACGGCAGTCTAAAGATATTAAAAGTACAGGGCTCATATAAAATACTTTACAGGGGGCCCGTTGTATGGAGGGACGAGGGCACGCGGCAAGGGTAACAGTTATCTGCTTATTGAAGGATACGGATCGAAACCTATACTACCGCTTTTGAAAACAGCGGTACGCCTAACTGGATGGTTGTAACTTTATGGAAATCAATTAAATTGAAGGGGCGCGGACCACAGTTACCGAATAATAGGACCGACTTATTTGCACATAATCCTATTCCGGCTTCACAGCAAAGTGTTACTCGGTTGCTGTTTTAATTGGTATTTTACGGCTCAAGGTCTTGCTAAAAAAACTAAGTATGTTGAAAACTCCAGGCCAAAATCTCATGGGAAAATGAACAATGGGGAATACCTTGAAAATCTCGATACAACCTGAATGGGACCAGCTGGAATCCGTCAGGGTGCAAGCCCACACCTTTCTTGAAGATAACGGACTGATGGCAAATCTGATTCACTCTTTGGTGATGGTTGTTAGTGAGCTTATGGAAAACAGTATCAAATACGGCAATTTCTCCAGTCCCGATAACAGGGTTGAAGTTAGTCTTGGGTTTTACAAAAATTCTGTCACGGTGGAGGTTAGTAATCCTGTCAATGAAGACTCAATGTCGGATCTGGAAGAATTGGATCGGATGATCCAATGGATCCGCGGTTATCAAAATCCTTTCGAGGCATATATAGAGCGACTCAAAGAAATTTCAAAAAAGCCGCTTCATGATAAGGCCAGCGGCTTGGGTATTGTACGGATAGCTTACGAGGGAGGAGTTACTCTTGATTTCTTCGTAAGCGAAGAGGGCCTGTTAACTGTTTCAGCGATTCGAAAAGTTTGAATTTTAGACTGGAGATGTAAATGGCAAAGCCGAGAAAGTATATCAATGGACTTCTTATAATTGAGGTCCTTGAAGAAGATGATCACATTACAGCCATCTGGCTCGGCAAGAGCGTTGAGCGGGAACCGGGTAAAATCCTTACACCTATCCTTGTCAAACTTGTTAGAGAATGCAGTGAAAAGGATAAAAGGTTAATACTGGATTTTCGATCTTTGGCATATCTGAATTCCTCGACGATCACACCAATCATTAAGATCTTGGAAAGAGCCAAACGGGGTTCCACGAAAGTAACAGTTATATACGATGTTACTTTAAAGTGGCAAGACCTGATTTTCTCCGCTCTGACAATCTTCAAGACCAAGGATGACCGGGTCCAGCTGCGCGGTATATCTTCAAAATGACATCTGAAGAATATACGACCAGCGCCGTTTTGGTGAAAGGGAAGACGGAATTCCCGGTAAGCGTTCGGTATTCTACCAGATATTCACTGCTCGTCAGGTTTGAGAATGACAGCTTTTCCGATAACGATACCAAATTCGATAATCTAATCGTGATTATATCTGGGGAAAGCATTCCGCTAGGTCCCTGCCAGCTCATTCACCAAAAGGAGGTCGATGATAATATTGGGTACCTGATTTCCAGTGAAGATATTGTGGATTTCGGGGATTTAATTTTCAAGCACCGCAAATCGATTCTGCAAAGTGGGTTCGTTAATCTCCCTTTTATATTAGAGCAGAAGGAAAAAATCAAACAGGAATTCAAAGACTACACAGCTGACCTGACCTATTGTCTGAGTGTTTACCGCCATCTGTTCGACGGGATGGATGAGGACTATCGTGACGAACCGGAGGATGTAAAGAAATCGATACAGCAGGCCATAATCGCAAAAGAGGGGGCGGACTTTATTAGGTACTTCGAGACCCGATTGCAAGAGCTGGAACGGCTTGTGAAAGGATATACGCAGGTGGAGCACGAGCAGCACGGCTTCTATTTCCGCCGTCAGGTATGGAGTTTTATTCTCGCATCGGCACTCTTACGTCGAACTAATCTGAAACCCCGAGGCTATTCCGGTGATTCTGAGATGATGCGGATGATCTATAAAAATGAAGAGCTAGGAGATTCGACATTCTCAAAGTTGATGCATAAACATCCAATCGAACATCCGGCCGCTGAGGCTGTACGCAATCGCCGTAAGCTAATCGCCGAAACTCTGGCCCAGCAAAGAAAGTCAGATCACATACCGGCTGACGAACAGCTGAAAGTCCTATCGGTTGCTTGCGGACCGGCCTTTGAACTGAATAACCTATTAAAAAGCAAAGCCGACTGCGAACGTTATGAGTTCACATTGTTCGACCAAGACCCCTTGGCTTTGGATGAAGCGGTGCAGCTGGTCGCACAAATCGAAAAGCAGCTCGACGCCACAATAAAAGTGGAGTACGTACAAGCGTCGGTGAGGACTATGATGACGACCCGGCGGCTGATAAAAAAATTAGGGAATTTCGATTTTATCTATTCCATGGGTTTATTCGATTATCTGACACCACCAGTGGCCGCCGCGGTCTTTAGAAATCTATATCAGCTGCTCCAGCCAGGGGGTGAGTTGATAATCGGCAATTTTCATGTGTCAAGCACTAGCAGGGTGTATATGGAATATTGGAATGACTGGGTCCTATACTACCGGTTGGAGGAAGATCTATTGGAGTTAGTGAAGGGATTGTCGCCGGCCGAACAATCTGTAGTTTTCGAAGACACTCGTAGCCAGATGTTTTTGAGCGTGCGAAAACCGATAACCTAGGAGCACTAATGTCGCGATTGTCGAGTGCTACGAATATTAAAAGTAAATCAGTTTCCGGCGGAACAGCTGTAATAATATTGGACCACTTAAGGTCCGGAAGAGGAGATTATGTTTAATAGGCTCAAAATATGGGCTGCCAGCCACATACCGGGTAGATCATTTACCGCCAACCGGCATAGAGGTGTAGAATTCAAGGTCGGCGGATTCGAAGACTATCTCAATAATATTATTCACGAGTGGCTGCGGACATTAGCGCTCCTGGGCTTCACACTGGTGCCGCTATTCTTTATCCTGGACTACTTCACTATGCCCAGTGAGCTATTGACCCGGTTCGGAATCTACCGCCTGATAGCGACCATCATCATAATTGGGCAGTACTATATCATACGCAATTCCAACCCCAGCCGGTTCTCATACCTACATGCTTATGTCATATCGATGATAGTCGCGGTCATAATTGCCCAGATGACAGTGGATCTGGGCGGCTTCGATTCCAGATACTACGCCGGCATGAACCTGGTCCTTATCGCTGCAAATCTACTGATGCCTTGGAAGGCGGTCCATGCCGCTATAAACAGCCTAATCAGCATCGGTCTATATATTGTCCTGAATCTTCTGGCTGCCCAGAGCTACGATGCTTCCATTCTTGTGAATAACCTGTTTTTCCTTTTCACCACCGCAGTCATTGTTGTAAGTATCAACCACGTGCGGCACAGGCTGGTTGAGAAGGAGTTTTATCTGCTGGAGGAGCTGCAGAAGGCTCGGGATGCGCTGTGGAGTGAAATGGAATTGGCCAAACGTATCCAGACGGCCTTACTTCCCGAAGGCAAAATAATCAAGGGTTTCGAGATCGCCGCCACTATGCACCCCGCCCGCGAGGTAGGGGGAGACTATTATGATATTATTACGACCCCATCGGGTGGTAAATGGGTGACTATCGGTGATGTGTCCGGGCACGGTGTCGATTCAGGTCTCATCATGATGATGGCTGAGACCACAATTATATCAATGGTCAACAGTCTTGTGGATGCCAGCCCATCCAAGGTCATCGCTTCAGTCAATGGGGTTATCAGGGAGAATCTATCTCGTCTGGGGTCCGATCTGTATATGACCCTCATGGCTCTGAAGCTGAATGACGGGAAAATGACGGTGGCTGGAAAGCACCAGGACCTGATTATTTATCGGGCTGCGTCGAATAAGACGGAGACGGTCTCGACCAACGGTACCTGGCTCGGTATCACCGATAACATGGGGCCTTATCTGGAAGACACCACCATCCACTTCGCCCCCAGTGATATTATCCTTCTTTTTACTGATGGAATTACTGAAGCAATGAATAAGAGCGGGGAGATGTTTGGTCAGGATCGTCTTGAACATGCCTTAAATCGGTATGCCGACTTTCCGGTTAGCAAGCTGCTGGAAAAGATCATCTCAGACGTTGAGACCCACCAGGAGGACCAGTTGGATGACATGACGCTGGTTGTCCTGAAATATATGCCAAATTAGTATTGAATTAGCAGTAATAACTTTAGTACAATTTCCATCGCCCCCTTAAAACGGGATAGATCCCCTGCCTAGTTAATACCCCGCCGTTGGCGGGGAATACATGCCGTTGGCGCCCATTCAAGTTGATTACTCTGCCGCTGGCGTAGTAAAAGGCCCCGTCGGATTTAGTTACCTTCCTGACCGCCCGGTAATGGACATTAGAAATCTTGTCCACCATGATTGCGCGCCTCCGTATAAGGGGTAAACCGGGTCAGATAAAATATTGCTCGATTTTGGCGTCCAGGGTCTTCAGCAGTATATGGATTACGGATGACTTGGTGATATAATCGTCGGCCCCCACCTCGAAAGCCTTGTCAATGTGCTTGAACTTCGCCTTCCCGGTGAGCATGATGACCGGGAACTGCTTGAGCTGCGGGTCGCTCTTGATCCTCAGGCAGGCGGCAAATCCATCCATGCCGGGCAGCATCACATCCAGTAGTATGAGCGCTGGGGAGAGTTTTGTCAGTAGCGATAGGCCCGCTTCAGCATCGGGCGCGACGTGCACCTCCAGCCCCTTTTTTTCGAGGTGAATCTTGATCACACTCGAAAAATAGTCGTCGTCTTCGATCAGTAGAATTGTTTTATTCATCGGGTACCGGGAGCAACCAGCGTTAGGGATAATCGCTGCTAATCTACAACATACCGCACACAAATACTAGTCATCAAGCAGGCCGCCAGCCAGCTTGAGGAATTATGCCGGATCAAAAGCTGGGAATATTAATTTAGTAGACCGAATATCGGTGGTAGTTCAGGAGCTTAACTCCCATCTCAATATTGCCACTGGATAAAAGGAGTCCCGCGTGACCGGCCTGCCAGACTTAAATGATGATGTGCTGGATAAATTAGGACGCAGCTACGGCGCTAAGTTTGTCAAGGAACTGATCGGCCTGTTTCTGGAGCATGTGCCTAAAAACATTAGCGCAGCCGTGTCCGCGGAAAAAGCCGGCGATCTGGTGGCTGTTGCCCGGGCGGCTCACTCCGTTAAATCGAGCGCCGGGAACATCGGCGCCGAAGCCCTCCTGGAAATAGCAGGGGAAATCGAGAAGTTGGCATCCCAAGGCCGGACGGAATCCCTATCGCCCCTGATGCGCCGGCTGGAATCAGCGTTTTCCCGATTAGGTACTCGCCTGGAGTTGCGAAAAAATAAGGTTGATTAATGAAAATAATCGGACTGGTGGAAGATAATCCCGACAACCGGTTGTTGATGCAAGCGATTCTTGGGGACCTGTACAAGGTGGTGGAATATGAATCGGGGCAGGAGGCGCTGGCCGGTTTTGCCCGAAACAAACCAGACCTGGTAATAATGGATATTTCGCTGCCCGGGATGGATGGGCCGGAAGTGCTCCAACGGATGCGGGCTGACGAGCAGCTGCGCGACCTACCGGTAATCGCCCTCACTGCCCACGCCATGACCGGTGACCATGAAAAATATATTGCCATGGGCTTTAATGACTACCTGGCCAAACCGATTGTAGATGAAAATATCTTGATCAACGCCATCAAGAATCTACTGGCTGATATGGGCCATGACTGATAACGGAGCCGATCCAAAGCAGGCCAGAGGCCGGACCGCCTCCTATATCCTGTTAGGAGCGCTACTGTTCGTGGGGTTCTTTCTCCTGCGAGAGGTGGCCTGGGAAGGCAACAAGCAGCTCCATACGCTGATGGAGCTACTGGCCACATTTCTGGCGTTTATGGTAGGGGTTTTGGCCCTGGTTCGTTTTTACACCAAGAAGAATAATACCTTTCTGTTTATTGGCGCCGCATTTATCGGTACGGCGCTGTTGGATGGTTATCATACTATCGTCACCTCTACCTTTTTTGATACGTTTTTCCCTTCGCCCTCACCATCCCTCATTCCATGGAGCTGGAATGCTTCCCGCACGTACTTGTCAATTGTCATGTTCTTGAGCTGGGCGGCCTGGCGGAGAGAAATGGTCCTGGGCGAAAAAGGCCGCTTTAGTGAGTACGCCGTTTACAGTGTGATGGGGCTCCTGACTATCGCCTCCTTTTTCTTTTTCGCCTTTGTGCCGTTGCCGAGAGCATACTACCCGGAGCTGCTGTTCGGGCGGCCGGAGGAATTCGTCTCCGCCACGTTTTTTCTGATGGCCCTCATAGGATACCTTCGTAAGGGCGCCTGGAAGACAGATGCCTTGGAACATTGGGTGGTCTTGTCGCTGATAGTGGGATTTATGGGCCAGGCCATGTTCATGTCCTCCTCTTTCAGGCTATTCGATACGATGTTTGACCTGGCCCACCTGCTGAAAAAGGTGAGCTATGTTGCGGTACTGAACGGCCTGCTGATCAGTATTTACCTGACCTACAAGATGGTCTACAGGCAGCAAGGGGAATTACTCAAGGAGGTAACAGACCGCCAACAGGCGGAGGCCTTGGCCCGATCAACATCTTCGCGTCTCTCATCGCTAATCGAGAATCTCCACGCCGGCATACTCGTTGAGGACCAATCGAGGCACATTGCCGTTATCAATCAGACCTTCTGCGACCTTTTTGGCATTCCAGTGGAGCCGGCGGTTTTATTGGGGACCGACTGCTCCAACGCCGCAGAGGAGTCGAAGCATCTGTTTGTCGAGCCGCAGGCGTTCGTCAAACGTATAGATGAGATTCTCCGGAAGCGCGAGATCGTTACCGATGAGCTACTGTACCTCGTTGATGGACGCATTTTCGAGAGGGACTATATCCCCATTTTTGGCGGGAATAAATACGAGGGACACGCCTGGCAATATCGGAACATCACCGAGCGGCAGCAGGCGGAAGAAGCGCTAAAGGAGAGTGAAGAACAATTGCAGTTGGCACTTATGGGAGCGGATTTAGGCTTATGGGACTGGAATATCCAGACGGGCGAAGTTCGATTTAATGAACGCTGGACGGAAATGCTGGGCTACACTTTGGATGAGCTCGAGCCGCATTATGACACCTGGGCAAAACTGGTGCATCCCGATGATATGCCACGGGTACTGCAACTTCTTAATGCCCACCTCGAGGGGAAAACACCCTATTACGAAACCGAACTTCGTTTGCAGACCAAATCCGGTGATTGGAAATGGATTCTGGAGAAAGGCAAGGTATTCACGCTCGATAAAGCGGGCAAACCGGTGCGGGCGGTTGGAACGCACCTGGATATCACCGAACGGCATCAGGCGGAAGAAGCGCTCCAGGAAAGTGAAGCCCGAATTCTGGCCATTGTCGACTCAGTGGCCAATGGGATCATTGTCATCAACGAGGAAGGAATCGTTGAAAATTTCAACCGGGGCGCGGAACAGATATTTGGCTACACTGCCGAGGAGGTTATCGGACATAACGTTAACATGCTCATGCCCCAGCCCTACCACCATGAGCACGACGGTTACCTTAATAATTTTCTCAAGACCGGGCAAAAGAAGATCATCGGTATCGGCCGGGAAGTCTCGGGCCTGCGTAAGGATGGTTCCAGTTTCCCGATGCACTTGTCTGTAACCGAAGTCGCTCTAACGAACCGGACGCTCTTCACCGGAATTGTCCGCGATATTACCGAGTCCAAGCAAGCGAAGGAGGCGCTGCACCAAGCCCGGGATGCCGCCGAGGACGCTAACCGGGCCAAGAGCGAGTTTCTGGCCAAGATGAGCCATGAACTGCGCACACCATTGAATTCGGTGATCGGTTTTGCCAACGTGCTGGCCAAAAACAAGGGCGGCCATCTGGGGGAACAAGAACTGGTTTTCATTGAGCGCATCACCGACAACGGCCGCCATCTGCTGGATCTGATCAATGACATACTGGACCTTTCCAAGGTGGAGGCAGGTAAATTGGAGCTGCTGCTATCGGATGTGGCCCTTGATCAATTGTTGAACGACACGGTGGCCCAACTGGGGGGAGAGGTTCGAGGGAAAAAGGTCAAACTGGCCACGGAGATACCCAAAAAAATCAAATCCCTCCAGACCGATGAGGCCAAGCTTAAGCAGGTGCTGATCAATCTGCTGGGCAACGCCCTCAAGTTCACCGAAAAGGGCAGCATCACCATCTCTGTGATTACAGATCCCGAAACGCACCGTCCCGAGCGCATTGAGGTGCGGGACACGGGGATCGGCATACCGGCAGATCGCCTGGCAAATATCTTCGAAGCATTCCAACAGGCTGAGACCGGTACTGCTCGCCAGTATGGTGGTACCGGTCTGGGGCTCGCTATCTCCCGTTCCCTGTGCGACCTCATGGGCTACCAGTTGAACGTAAGCAGCACGGTGGGTGTGGGGACCACATTCAGTATTATCCTGGCCTCGAGCCGCGATGGATAGTCGGTACCGCCGGAATGGCGGGCCGCTGGCAACTAAACCTGATCAGAATAATGGGAGGAGCTACTCATGGAGTTTAGTTTTATTGATTTTTTAATCGGCTTT
>JACZSB010000364.1 GCA_022574435.1 Fidelibacterota bacterium | reverse complement strand
CGTCAACCTCCAGCCGCGGCAACCCCGACCAATCGAACTGCTCGGCACTGGTCAGCCGTTCGATCTGCTCCAATGACTGCCGGGCATAGGCCACCAGGCTGGTTACGTCCAGGCCGCGCCGGGCCGGCTGGTAAGGCTCCAGTTTAATTATACATTTGGTGAATAGCCCCCGGGCGCCGTTCAAATTGGCGTTGGTCAGGTGAAAGCAGCCCACCGTCAGCTGGATCAGCCCCTGGATGAAGTTGGCGTCCGGCAGGTGGTGATCGGTCCACAGGTCCTCCCAATGCTCGTGGGCGTCAAAGAATTCCCGGGCATTAAAGGCCTCATTACCCAGCCGGAACAGTTCCTCCGGCTCACTGGCCATAGCGCTCGATGATCTGCACGTATTTTTCCCCCGGCGCCACCTTTACACCCGGCAGCTCCGGATCGTGATCGAAGAACAGCCACCAGCCTTCCTCAGCGGCCTGGGCCAGCAATTTGGCCTTCTCCTCCATGGTCTGCAACGGCCGCAGGTCGTAGCCCATGAGGTAGGGCAGCGCCAGGTGGGTGGCGGTGGGCACCGTATCGCCCAAAAACACCACCGTTTCTCCACCACCGGTGACCTTCACCATCTGGTGCCCGTCGGTATGGCCGTTGCCCACCAGCACAGATACTCCGGGGGCCACCTCCTGCTCACCCTCCAGCAGCTCCAGCCGGCCGTGGCGCTCGAGCGGCAGGAAGTTGTCGGGCACGAAGCTGGCCCGGTCCTTCAGGCTGGGGCTGTTGGCCAGGTCCCACTGGGCCCGCTGGGTGTAATAGCGGGCGTTGGGGAAGGCCGGTACCAGCTCGCCGCCATCGGCCTGGGTGGCACCGCCGACATGGTCGAAATGCAGGTGCGTCAGGATCACGTCGGTAACCTGTTCGCTGGAAAAACCGATCCCTTTCAGGGCGCTGTCCACCGCGTTCTCGGCCTGCTCGATGCGGAACATCTTGACCTGTTTCTCAGTCCACCCGGACCCCATGCCGGTGTCCACCAGGATCAGGCGATCATTACCCTCGATCAGCAGGTGGCGGCAGGCCATGGTGATGCGGTTGGCCTCGTCGGCGGGGTTGGTGCGCTGCCACAGCACCTTGGGCACCGACCCGAACATGGCCCCCCCGTCCAGCCCGAAGGTGCCGCTGGTGAAGGGGTGGATGGTGTAGGGAGGAATGGAGAGGGATTTATTCATCATTTTTTTCCTAATTCTTCGAGTAAATTCGCTACTCTCTTAGCCAAATGAAGTATGCCTAGTTCCTTATATAATTGAATGGATATTTCGTACATTTCTTCTGCTGCTGCTAAATCTCCACGATTCTTATACAGGTTGCCGATGTTGCAATAATTACCAGCTAAGCCCTCCTTATTCCCTAACTCCTCATTGATATTAACAGCTTTCTTATACATTTCTGCGGCCCGCTCAAGACTACCAAGGGATTTATAAATTATGCCCAGGTTGCTGTATGCGCCTGCCACCAATCTCTTACTGCCCAACTCCTCCGCAACGGCAAGAGACTTGAGGGTGCATTTTTCCGCACGTCTAAAATCCCCACGGTGTAGATAAACAATGCCCAGATTGCCATAAGCACTCGCCACCCCTTCCTTTCGTCCTAATTCTTTCTCAATCGTAAGAGACTTACGGTGCATTTCCTCTGCCTGATCTAAGTTCCCTTGTGATTTATATACAATACCCAGATTGTCATATTGATCCGCTATTCCCCCTATATTGCCCAAATCTTCATTGATTTCGAGGGATTTGCGATAAAACTTTTCCGCACGCTTTAGATTCCCCTTATCAAAATATACAACACCTAGGTTGCCAAGCTGAAGCGCCATTCCTTCCTTATTACCCAAAGTCCTGCAAATTGCAAGGGATCTTTTATACAACTCCTCCGCATTTTTTAAATTTCCCCACATTTTAAACACGTTGCCTAAGTTTCCATAGTCGCCTGCCAACCCTTCCTGACTTCCCAACTCCTCATTTATCAAGAGGGATTTCTCAAACATCTCTTTCGCTTTATTATAGTCGCCTTGGATATGGTATAGGTTACCAAGATTACCATAAGTAGATGCCATTCCTTCCTTTTGGTGCAATGCCTGTATAATTGCCAGTGATTTCAGATACATCTTCTTTGCACGACCCAAATCTCCCTGGATTAGATAGACATTCCCCAAGTTGCCGTAGCCACTAATCATGCCTTCCTTTTCTCCAATTTTTTCTGCTAGAGCACAGGACATGCTGAAATATTTTTCCGCTTGGATTAATTCCCCGAGTGCTTGATATATAATACCCAGATTGTTACTTGCGACCGCTATTCCTTCATCGTTATTGGCACGTCGGAATAATTTTGCCAATGTCATAAATTGATTCTTCGCCTTTTGAATCAAGCCAATTCTATATAGAAAAATACCATACTCCTGGACGATCACCGGAGTTAGATTAATTGAAATGGAGCGAGCATAATATTCTTGGGCCTTGGTGAATCGTCCCTGTTCATCGTGCTCTCTTGCCTCGGTGACCCAATCTGTTGCTTGCGTCAGCTGTTGGATTCTGACTTCCTTTAGCTGAAGCGCGGTTTTCTCAAGCTGGTCAGAACGCGCAACAAGATTCGCGATGTCGAGTACAGGGAGTCTCTCTTCATCTAGCCATTTACACAGATGCGTCTCAAGCGACTCCTTCCATTCAACTGGATTTTCATACCTATTGTATATGTAGTGTTTTTCCTTTTCAATCTTGTCTTGGAAGTCAAGAACCCGTCGGAGCTGCTCATCGGGGGCTATAAGCATTTGATCGGGGATAGTTCGAAAGTAGAAAAGGATATCTTTATCCTCCCCCCTCGCAACCTCATATTCTTCTTCAAATCCAGAGGTATATTTTCCTGTTGGAGATCCCCACCGCTCCCACAGAAGCATGATCATGATATCACTCAATCGAACATCTGTGTTGATCTTTTCTTGGGGCCGCCCCTTTCCAGGCACGATATCCTCCCAGCCTACGGCCTTAAACAAAATTCCCTTGGACTCTGCCTTGATCAAATTCACGCGGTTTATGACATCCCGGAAGGTCCTTCTCTCCTCCGTTAGATCACTCGGTGAGCCAATAAAAACAAGGACTTTACGAAGGTAGG
>JACZSB010000048.1 GCA_022574435.1 Fidelibacterota bacterium | reverse complement strand
CCCGGATAGGGCGCACAGCACCCGCTCGCCGCCCACTGCGTCGCGCACCCCTCTGGAAATGTCCGCCACCTGCCGGGCGGCATTCCACTCCCGGCGGCAACCGGCGATATCGAACAGGAAATTCGCCAGGATCCGGCCACCGTCCGGCGTGTGCTGCACTTCCGGGTGGAACTGGGTGCCAAAGTAGGGCCGCTGCCGGTGCTTGACGGCCGCGATCACACCGTTTTCCGACCGGCCCAACACCTCCCAATTTTCGGATATATCCTCGACCCGGTCGCCATGGCTCATCCACACCGGAATGCTGGCCGGCAATCCTTTGAACAGCCCGTTGGGCGACTCCAGGTGCAGTTGGGCCGGCCCATACTCCCGCGTACCCTGGGAAATGACCTTGCCACCGGTGAGATGCAACAGCGTATGCAGCCCGTAACAGATGCCCAGGATCGGCTTGCCTAAGTCCAGGACCGCCGGGTCCAACTGCGGGGCCCGGTCGCCGAATACCGAGGCGGGACCACCGGAAAGAATTATGGCGGCGATGTGGTCGGCGGCCAGATCGGCGGCGCTGGTGCTGTAAACCATGATTTCAGAATAAACCTGCTGCTCCCGCACGCGCCGGGCGATGACCTTGGTGTATTGGGAGCCAAAATCGAGGATGGCCACTGTCTGGCGAGCGGTCATGCCGGTTTGAACAGCTCCCAGCTTGCCAGGGCCTCCCGGGCCCGGTGGTCGGTTAGATCGAAATGTAACGGTGTAATACTCACCCGTCCCGCTTTCAACGTTTCCTCATCGGTATTGCTCTCTTCCTCGATTTCCCGCCGCTGGCCCGTCAGCCAGTAATAAACCCGGTCCTGGGGGTCCACCCGCCGGTCGAAATGGTCCTGCCAGTCGGATTTCCCGTGGACAGTCAAGTCATAGCCGTGGCCTTCCTGCCAGCCCGGTGGCAACTGATCCGCAGGCAAGTCGGGTATGTTCACGTTCAAGAGCGTACCCGTGGGCAAACCGGTTTCCAGTACTCCGGTGGCAATCCGTCGAGCAATAATCTTGGACGGTTCCAGATTGCCGCTCCCCCGGTAGTCCAGCGAAACCGCCAGGCTGGGGATCCCCAATATGGCCCCTTCCGTGGCCGCCGAGACCGTGCCCGAGTAGATAACATTCACTCCGGTGTTACTGCCGTGGTTAATGCCTGACACCACCAGGTCGGGGCGCTGAGGCAAGATCGACAGCACGGCCAGTTTAACGCAATCCGCCGGGGTCCCCGAACAGGCGTAGGCCGTCACCCCATCCAGTTTCAGGTCCACTTCAGACACGCGTAATGGGTCGGAAATGGTGATGGCATGTCCCACCGCGCTACGCTCCACCTCCGGGGCCATGACCACAACTTCGCCCAGGGGGAGCAGCGCCTCGCACAGCGCCCGCAGGCCCGGAGACTGTATGCCGTCGTCGTTACTGATCAGTATCAGTGGCGCGCTCATAGCCGAAAAAACCGATAAGGTGGGCCAGGGTAGCCTTCATTTCGCTGCGGGGCACTATGTGGTCCACAAAACCTTTTTCCAGCAGAAACTCCGCCCGCTGGAACCCTTCCGGCAAATCCTCGCCGATGGTCTGCTTGATCACCCGGGCCCCGGCGAAACCGATCAGGGCGCCCGGCTCGGCCAGAATAATGTCGCCCAGCATGGCGAAACTGGCGGTGACGCCGCCGGTGGTGGGATCGGTGAGGATCGAGATATATAGTCCCCCGGCCTGGGAATACAAACTCAATTTGGCACTGGTCTTGGCCATCTGCATCAGGCTCAGCGCCCCCTCCTGCATCCGGGCGCCGCCGGAAGAGGAGATGATCGCCAAGGCATAGCGATGCTCCCGGGCGTAATCTATGGCGCGCGAAATCTTTTCCCCCACCGCCGAGCCCATGCTGCCGCCGATAAACGAAAAATCCATCACCGCCAGCACCAGCGGGTAGCCGTCAATGGTGGCCGAAACGGTGACCACCGCCTCACTCAGCCCGGTTTTCTCTCTGGCGGCCACCAGCTGCTCCTTATAATTCTTGCGGGCCTTGAAATCCAGGGCATCCACCGATGTCAAATCAGGGTTGAGCTCGGTGATGCTCTCGGGGCCGTCCAGCAGCATGTCGATATATTTCCGGCAGCGGATAGGGAAATGGTGGGCGCAGGTGGGACAGACAAACTGGGCCCGTTCCAACTCCTGGCGATAGATATACTCACTGCAACTGGGGCATTTGCTCCATAAGTCGCTGGCCAGATCCTTGCGCTCGGTGGAGAGGATCTTCTGCTTGCTGCGGCGAAACCAGGCCGTCATTTATTCCGCGGTAAGTTCCTTGGTGTACAAAGAAGCGTCCTGCCCGGGACCGTAAAAATCCTTCCGGGTGCCCACCGCCTTGAAGCCCAGGCTCAGGTAAAGTTTGCAGGCAATGTCGTTGTCCTGGCGCACTTCCAGTGAGATGCGCTGATAATCCCCCGCTCGCCCTAAGTCATCCACCGCTTCCATCAGCTGCCGCCCGATCCCCCGGCCCTGGTAGTCCGGGTGTACCGCAATATTATGCACCTGCAGCTCCTGGGCCATGGTCAGGCCGGTGATAAAGCCCACGATAATTCCGTCATCCTCGGCCACCATACCAATACCCGCGACACCGTTGCCGATCTCCTCTTCGAACGCCTCCCGGGGCCAAGGATCATCATAGCAGTAATGCTCGATGTCCAGCAGTTGGCTGATGTCCTCCACATGGGCTTGGCGAATAAGCATTAATTAACCTTGGGTTTGAAGTTCGTGATGGTAATCCGGTACCAGATTGTCCAAGTCGGATGCGGGTCGCAGGCTGCGATCCAGGGCGAATTTACCAACTTTGGCGGCCGATGGACAGGTTTGGACATAAGTAATTCCAGCCGCCGGCAGGAACCGCTCCAAAAGGTACCCGGCTATCGTCTCTCCGGCGGCCCGCTGGGCGAAGCTCTGCCAGTCCAGGCATTCTATGGAGCCGAATTGGGCCTCATCCTCCCGCCGTTGAACGTACACCTGCTCCCGGTGGGACCAGGTGACAACCCAGTGCGGCGGCGGCAACGGGCTATCCAGCAGCAGGCTGGCCAGTGTGGGTACCGGATAGACCGGTAGTCCCATGGCGTAGGCCGCCCCTTTGACGTAGCTCAGGCCTATCCGCAACCCGCTGTAGGAACCTGGTCCGGCCGAAAGCGCGATGCCACTCAGGTCGCTCCACTGCAATCCGGCAGTACCAAGCAGGCGCTCCACAGCCGGGGCCAGCAGCTCGTTATGCCTGCGGTGCGCCACCTGCTCCTCCAAGCCAAATACCCCCCGGTCGGTGCTCACCAGGGCGGCGCCGCAGACATCATAAGCCGTCTCAATGGCCAGCAGGGTCAAACTCGCACCTCAATCTGTCGTTCGTCTTCCCGCTCCCCGTGCGTAAAATAGACGTGCACGGCGTTATCCGGCAGTAGGGTTGCAATGATTTCAGCCCATTCCACCACGGTACGGGCCTGGCCGTCAAAGTATTCCGACAGCCCCAAGGATTGCCAGCGCACCAGGGAACGTTCGCGATAGCAATCGATGTGATACAGCAGGGCCGGAGCGCCGTATTCGTGGATTAGCGCGAAGGTGGGCGAGGAAACCTGATCTTCGAGCCCCAGCCCGGCGGCCATGCCCTTGACGAAAGTGGTCTTGCCGCTACCGAGCTCGCCATGCAGGGCCGCTACCGTACCCGGCGGCAGGGTCGCCACGAATAGAGCGCCCGCTTCCCGGGTTTCACCGGGACTGGTGGTCCGGGTTCCAGTCCACATGGCCTAAAGGCGTCTGGGCCGCAAGGTGGCCACCGGGACAACCATCTCCTCCAGGGAGATGCCGCCGTGCTGGAAACTGCCCTCGAAGCGCTTCACATACCGGTGGTAATCGGTGGGAAAGACAAAGAAGTTACGGTCCCGGGCAATAATGAAATTGGTGGTAACGTCTTCAGCCGGCAGGTGATATTCCCCGGGCTTTTTGATGGTCAGGCCGCTCTTTTCCGGACTGCTTAAGTTGCGGCCGTATTTGAAACGCACCCCCGAAGAAGTGTGGCGGTCCCCCAGGATGCGCGCCGGCTTATCCACCTGGATCGAGCCGTGATCGCTGGTGATGACAATCACCATATCATCCCATTCGGCGATAGTCTCCAGCATCTCACGCAGCCACGATTTTTCCATCCAGGCACAGATGGTAGCCCGGTAGCCCGATTCATCGGGAAGAATCTCCTTGATCACGTCACTTTCCGACCGGTGGTGGCCCAGCAAGTCCACGAAGTTCACCACCAACGCCAGCAGCTGGGTATCCTGATATTCGTTCAAGCGGGCCAGCAGCCGTTGGCCGTCATCGGCGGTAATCACCTTGAAATACTTGGTTCGCGTGTCGCCCAAACCGTTGCGCTTCAGGTAGGCCTGCAAGAACCGGTACTCAAATTGGTTCTGGCTGGTTTCGTTCTTCCACATCTCATCCCAGATGTCGGCGTTCTGCCGTTTAAGCTCGTCCGGCAGCAGTCCGCTGAAGATGGCGTTCCGGGAAAAGGGTGTGGCCGTCGGCAGAATCGACACGTGCACATCATCATCGATCTGAAAACGATCTTGCAGCAGGGGCCTCATGGCCTTCCACTGATCCAGGCGCAGGCAGTCCAGTACTATCAGGGCTACCCGCTGGCCGCTACGCAACTGGGGAGCTACAAAGGTGTCCAGCAGATGGTGAGAGAACACCGGCCCCTGATCCTGTGCCAGCCATTCCCTGTAATTGGATGCTACCAGCTGCCCGAAACGCTGGTTGGCCGACAGGTGCTGATCGACCAACAGCTGCTCCAACCCCAGCTCCCGGTGCTGGTCGAACTCCACATCCCAGTCGGTGAGCTCCTGGAATATAGCGATCCACTCCGGAAGTGTCCGGGCGCTGTCGACCCTGGCGCTCAGCTCCTGGAATATCTCCAGGTAGCGGCTGGCCGCCTTATCGCTCCGTATACGGGTGTGCTCCAGGGTGGACTTGCAGGCCATGAAAATCTGGCTGGGGTTCACCGGTTTGGTCAGGTAGCCGGCAATATTGGCGGCAATGGCCTCATTCATCAGCCATTCTTCCTCGTTTTTGGTAATCATAATGATCGGCAGGGCCGGATTAAGCTCTTTGATCTTCTGCAGGGTACTCAATCCGTCCATGCCATCCATCATCTCATCCAGCAGCACCAGCTGAAATTCGCTGCTTTCAACCGCTGCCAGCGCGTCCAGGCCGGAATGCACCGGTGTCAACTCGTATCCGCGCTTTTCGAGGAACAGTATGTGGGGCTTTAACAGGTCGATTTCATCGTCCACCCACAAGATCCGGCCGCGCTCAGTAGGCTTTTCAGTCATGCTGGAAATTATGGTGAAAATTGGCGGAGTGCAGCTGGTTGCGCAGTAGGCGTGGCGCTATTTTGCCGTCAAGGTCCAGACGCCGTCCCAATCGTCGCCGGGCGGGTTGGCCTTGAAAAGCCCGCAACGCTCAATGTATACTTTGCTGGGTGTGGTAGGCCGTTTGGGAAACACTTCCTCCAGCGCGTCGGACTCCTTGAATTTGGCGGTGGCGGCATCCCATTCTTGCCCCCGATAAAGTTCCAGACCGGCATGAAATATATCCTTGAGGCGCAGCAGTTCATCGGGGAGTTCACCCTTCAAGGCCATTATCTCCACCGCCTCTACCGCCTCCTTCTTGCCCATTACCCGCACCTTATCGATCTGGCGCCATTCGAACTTGTCGGGGCCGGCCATCTCCAGGGTGGGCATGGTGGTTTGGATATAGATGCCGTACTGTTTAGCCGAGGCCTCCAGCCGGGCGGCCGTATTGACCACGTCGCCCATCATGGTGTAGTTCATTCGGGTGCGGCTGCCCATATTACCGGTGACGATATCGCCGGTGTTGATCCCGATCCGCATGCGCATTTGGGAAACCACCTCTGGCCACTTGTCGCCCTGGTCAGCCCAGGTCTGCCGCAGTTGGCCCAGCGCCTCCTGCATTTTGATGGCCACCACACCGGCCCGGTGGGCGTGGTCTTCAAAAAAAATGGGCGCGCCAAAAAACGCCACGATAGCATCGCCCTCGTACTTGTCCAGGGTACCATCGTACTCCAGCAAAATATCGGTCATGGCTGTGAGATACTCGTTGAGCAGCTCCACCAGCTTGGTGGCGCTGAGCACCTCGGAAAACGAGGAAAAGCCGGCGATGTCGGTGAAATAGGCCGTCCTAACGCCCGACTCGCCTCCCAGCGCCGGCATCTGTTTCTGCTCGTACATCTGCTCGATGAGCTCCGGCGAGATATAGGTTCCGAAAGTATCCTTGAGAAAATGCTTGTCCCGTTGCTCCAGGATAAAGCGGTAGATCACGTTGGAGCCGTATGTCAGGATGATCGAGGCGACCCCCGCCATCACCGGCACGTACATCGAACCGCCGATCTCCGGGGTGCCGATCAGGAACCAATCGGCGAACGATTCCACCAGCGCCCGGGGCAGCACGAGTACGCCAACCAGCTTGGGCAACCAGAAAAAATCGGCGGTGAAAAACCCTAAAGACAGATCCACAAAAATCATGGTCTGGACCATTACGATTACGCCGCCCAGCACCGGTGATAGGCGCAGGATCAACAGGAAGGTGATCAGCGCCAGGACAACGATGATGATCAGGTTGGCAGTGATGGACCTGCGCGTATACTCGATGGTCCCACCAACCACTTTGATGAAGTTCTCATCCAGGATCGTCTGGACAGCGTTGGCATGGAATTCCACCCCGGGCATGAGCTGCTGGATACCGGCATAATTGTAATAGGGCGTTTCTTTGACATCCAGGAGGACATTCACGGAAACACCGATCAGCACAATCTTGTCACGGAATGGACTTTCCGGGACCTCGTATTCGGGATCGAACATCTGCATCATCATGTTGATCTCGCTGTTGGGGTCGAACAGATCCATCCAGTCCGTGTCTTCCTCAATATAACGCAGGTCGAACTCCGCATCGTCCACAATATTTGACAGGGGATACCGGTCGAACGTCTTCCAGGCCGGCTGACCCGGTAGCGATGTGCCGGAAGGGGGGCCGTAATAGTTGATCAGGAAACTGGCTGACCGCCCGTAGGTCTTGATAGTGGCCGGACCGTAATTAATTTCGTTGTTCTCCATGTGCAGTGTCGGTATGGTGTTGTCGGGCAACTGCCAGTATTCCTTAAGGGCCTTCAGGCCCAACGATAAATACCAGGTACCGGGCTCATGATTCATTTCATAGAACAGGGCGTACTTGCGGGTAGTGCCGTCTCGATCCTTCTGCTCGTTTATCAGACCAGTCTCCGGATCAGCGGCCATGATCCGCTCCACCGGCATCATGATATACTCCGGCGGCATCCGGGTGGGTTCGCTGACCAGTTTGGAAGCCAGCACTATGCGGGTGCCCCTGGACTGGGCATAGCGCATAGCTTCGGCCAGTACGTCATCTCCGTGTTGAAACTTGATGTCGTAGCCCTGCCGGTTCAGCTCTTCTAAGTCATTGGATTTCTTATCGGGGCTGTCAAACTCCATATCAAAGGCTATCACCCGCGCCCCGGCATTTGTCAGGTTGCGCACTACCCGCGCCCAAACTGCGTCACGGGGGTAGGGCCAGGAGTAGGGGATCAGCCGCCAGCTCTCGTCGTCCACATCCACCAGCACCACCTTCAGGCTATCCCGATCTATGGGAGTGCGGGCCGTCCTGCCCGCCAGCGGGCCCCTGATCTGGGCAAAGGCGAAATCCAGCAGCTTGTAATTGGGCCCATTAAACAGCCCCATGTAATACAGAAATATGGTTACTAGAATGGATGCGCCAGTCCACAGGAGACCGGCGCCGTGGGCTAAAATGAACTTCTTCAGGTCCAAGCTGTTGGCTGTTAAAATTTATACTGCAGATTAGCCGAAATGATCGAGCTGGGCACCGATTCGCTGCCACCGTCCGGCAAGTCCACCGTCTTGGTACGGAAATCGAAGGTGGTCATCAGGAGGAGCTCCTTGGTGATCTCATATTCCAACCCGCCCTTGATCCCCAACCTGGTGAAATTGGGCGGCTTCGAGGCGCTATTGCTACGGTCGGAATTACTCGTCAGAAACGAAAAACCGCCCCTGGCATTGAGTTTGAGCGCCGGTAACCGGTAGATCAACATCAGGTCCAGGTTGAACAAGCTCTGGGCTATCATCCCCGGGCTCACCACCACCGAATCTTCCAGGATGTCCTCACCTGCGCCGAACTCTGAGGCAGTGGTTGACAGTGATAAGCTGGTGCGCAACCGGTCGCTGATCCGGGAATTCACACCGATGGCGGTGGCGCGTGAAATGGCCCGCGGTGATCGGGGCGTAGTGTACAGTGTATCCCCTGTTATCCGGTCGGTGTAATCATCGGCGATGTCGTTGCTGGAAATATTCAGGCTCAGGTTATGACGGGAGCCCAGCAGCTCCAACTGGTAGGTGAAGCCCAAATTTAAACTCTTGGTGGTGGTGCTTTCACGCCGGTCAATATAATTATCCACAGTATCGGAGCCCGACACAACAGCTACCGTATCCAGGGTAGTGACCCCATTTTCACGGGTGTACGACCTGGTCCCAATGGAAAAGGACGGCAGGCCCCGGCCCAGGTTGATATTGGCGCTTAGATTGGTGGTGACCGTTCTGGTGATCGCCTCACCCGGCTGTTTGACGATGTCGTCATTCGTGGTCCGGTATTTACCCGACAGCATCAGCTTGTTGCGGAACAGCCGCACCCGGTCGGAAATCGACCGCACCTTGACGTTTTTCTGGATGTTGGGATTGGCCAGCGAGTTGAACTCCGGCCCCACCTGCCGGAATTCCAGGGTAATGAAATTGCGCAGGTAGTTCAATTTCATGGATGCGTGATAAGCCATAGAAGGCATATTCAAAATCGCCCCTACCAGATTGGTGTCCAGCCCGAAGACATCGATAGGTACTAACGGCACCTGGTTGGCGTTGATATGGAAATACTCCTCATAGTCGCCGGGGTCCACTGGGATATCCTCCAGCGGTATGCCGTCTTCGCCGCCGATAAATCCATCAACAGTATCATCCCCGGGGAACATGGTATCAAGACCCTCTTTAGTCAGCACCGGGTCCCAAATATTGTTGTTGAGCATACTCATGGCAAAGCCGGACTGGATCACGAACCGCCGTTTATTGAACGCCAGGGTCAGGTCGCTGCCCACCACCAGGTTGTCCTTGGGAGACCTGCCCGCCCAATCGCTGTCCGGCAAGGCATAGGTGAAACCGCCGTCCAGCGCGGCTTTGGCCTGAAGCTGTTCCAGGGTTATAACGCGCTGATGGTTGTCATCAGCTGCTATGTCATTGAACCATTGTGTCCCGAAAGCTGAATCGGCGATAGTAATCTGGCCCGATTGCAGATCGGATAGCACTGAGGGAACATCGTCCTTGGCCTTCAAGTAAATAAACGCCAGCTCGAAGTTTTGCCCTGAGCCGAAGCTGGGCCGCACCGCCAGCAGATTCCGGCGGAAGGAATAGCCCGACCGGGTAATCCTGAGCTCCGCGGTGTCCGGGCTGGTAATGAAGTATTCATTAACTTTGTAAGCGGACTCATCCCGCCCCTGTATGACCCGTTCCAACTCACCTTTGACGATCCGCAGGTTGAAATATTTCAGGCGCAGGTCGGCGTCGTACCCCCGGATCCGCTTGCCGTCCAGGATGAAGCGGTTGATCCGCGGGGTGACATCACCCAGCCCCAACTTGAAAATAGACGTTGACAACGAGGCGGAATAACGGTTTCGCGCCGGCTTGAACGGATCCTCCTGGGTAGTCAGTCGCACATTGCTGCGCAGCTTCAACCAGTCCCAGCCACCCCGGTATGATAGTTTCATTTCCCCAACTTCCAGCACCCGCTTGTCAATGTCATCGCGCCGGAACGCCGATACCACTTTTCCTGAGTGGCTATAGGTCCGTTCGGTGGTTAGCGAGGCGCTGGCGGCTACCAGGAAACGCCAAGCGGCCGGCTCCTGGGCCACACCGGAAAGGTTACTTACCCGCAGCTCCACCTGGTGACCCCCCTGGGCCAATTTGCTGGGCAAATAGGTTACCAGGTCAGCGCTGATCTCCGCCTGGGCAGTCACGTCCCGGCCATCCAGCAACAGCCGGATCGACTCCTCATCCACATCCTCCACGTTGAACAAGGATACTGCGATCACTACCTCATCTCCCAGATAAATCTCCCTGGGAGCAGGCGACAATATCAGGATGGGCGATTCTTCCTTTTCTTCCAGGCCGAACAAGGCCCGTGGGTCGAATGACATCTGCTCATCCCCAGCCAGCACCTGGATGAACACCGGGTTGAGCTGCGGTTCCTCTAGCGGATAAGCCAGCAAGCTCTCGTCATCCAGGGTAGCCGCCAGGTAGTACTCCAGCCCGGCCTCCAGGACGTTTCCGGCGGAAATAGTGCCAAACC
This sequence comes from Fidelibacterota bacterium, assembly GCA_022574435.1. Classification (GTDB taxonomy): domain Bacteria; phylum Fidelibacterota; class Marinisomatia; order SCGC-AAA003-L08; family TS1B11; genus JACZSB01. Next base: position 1,947 of record JACZSB010000048.1, on the reverse strand, counting down.
ACAGTCCCCCGCCGGCGGCCGACATGATCACCTCACTGTAGGCTGATGCGCCCGCTACGTGATGGAAAATCGACATGGCCACTACCGAACGTCCAGCAACATCCACCACCGCCTCCAGGGTTAACGGCTCACCGGCCACCACGTTCAATGGGACCTGGTGTAGGATTTCGCCCTGGCCATAGAGATGGGCTGACAGGCAGATAAGTAATGAGCAAATCGCTGCTGTTTTGCGGATGGTTTGGATAACTTGATCCCCTTTTGTTACAAGTTCACTCTGATAGAAAATAAAGTCAACAGGTTTTTACCGACAAGAGTTCCCAGAAATATTAGGCCTTATGTGCTACTAATGGCCAATTGTGGGGCTGCGTTACTTATTGAACCTCTCCCCTTCGCTTCGCGAAGCCCCTCTCCGCATGCGGAGAGGGGACGGCCGGGTATAAACCGGTTACATTGGTTACATACTAGACCGGGGACATGGGTAACAGTGCTTAACATGGGCGGTAAGGAGGACCTTGCCTATGCCCTGGAAAGAGACCTGTCCCATGGACGAACGCATGAAGTTTATTACTGATTACCTTAAAGCGGAGTGGAACCTCTCTGAACTGTGTCGGTACTATGGTATCAGCCGTAAGACCGGCTATAAATGGTTGACCAGATACCAGGCCGATGGGCCGTCCGGACTGCTCGATCGCAGCCGAGCGCCCAGACGTCATCCCCACGCGGTGCACAAGACGGTTCAGGACCGGATCGTGGCTTTTCGGGGCGACCATCCTCACTGGGGACCGCGTAAGTTGGTACACCGCTTGACCCAGCTGGAGCCCCACATCCGATGGCCGGCTCCCAGCACGGCGGGGGAGATCCTCAAACGCCACGGCTTGACGGTACCTCGTCGCCGCAAACGGCGCACACCACCTTATGCTCAGCCGTTCCGTGAAGGTCTGCAGCCCAATGATGTGTGGTGCGCCGATTTCAAGGGGTGGTTCCGAACCCAATGCGGCACGCGTATCGACCCCCTGACCATCTCCGACGCGGTAAGCCGTTACTTGCTGCGCTGTCAGGCTCTGATGCGCCAAACCGGAGCCATGACCCAGGCCGTCTTCACGGCCGCTTTCCAGGAGTTTGGCCTGCCTGAGGCCATACGCACCGATAATGGCGCGCCTTTTGCCTCCACCGGTCTGGGAGGACTCTCGCGCCTGTCGGTATGGTGGCTGCGTCTGGGGATTGTGCCCGAACGCATCCGGCCGGGACACCCCGAAGAAAATGGCCGTCACGAACGCATGCATAGAACCTTGAAGCAGGCCACCGCCAAGCCGCCTCATGCCACCCCAAAGGCCCAACAACAGTCCTTTGACCGCTTTCGCACAGAATACAACCAGGAACGGCCCCACGAGGCCCTTGACATGCAGACCCCAGACCAGCGCTATCGACCTTCGCCAAAGCCATTTCCCGCCCGTTTGCCGCAGATAGAATATCCGTCCGACTATCGGGTGCGTCGGATCCGTTCCAACGGCCAGATCAGGTGGCAAGGACAACTCATCTTCATCAGTGAAGTCCTCATCGGACAAAGAGTCGGACTTATCCAAATCGATAACGGAACCTGGCGACTTGACTTTGGAACTCTTGAACTGGCTCTGTATGATGAGAAAATCAAGAAGTTTAGTCCGATCACGCCGTGAACATGAATACAAATCTGTTACCTATGTCCCCGGATCAATCTGTTAACCATGTTCCAGGTTGCACACCGCCCCGCTGTTAGCGGGGTCCCAGGACGGGGGAGAGGTTAACCGCCCCTAGCGTCCCGTCACGAGCGCTCTGGGCACCAGCGCCGGGTTGCCCACCACCCCGAAGTGGAGGTTCCGCACGTACCTCCGCATCACCGCCTGGATATGGCCCGGCTTTACCCCCGGCATTTCCTGCAGATACTGGTCCGCTTTTTCCCAGCCTTCA
>JACZSB010000047.1 GCA_022574435.1 Fidelibacterota bacterium | reverse complement strand
TTTAGCATATTGTTGAATGCCTCATAACCACCCCGCTTAAATATGTTCGGCGGCATAGACTCACCTTCACATTGATACGGAGCACCCGGTTTATTTCGGTTTAAAATTTTCGTCATGACATAATCAAAACCCTCATGGCCATCATTTTTACTTACCAAGGGATAAACCGTGATATATCCGATGAGTGCCAGAATATCGAAAATTGATTGTGACTCTTTCATATCCGCTACAAACGCTTTAGCGGATTCAGGGTTAAGCATTCCCGGCTCAACTATTACCGCTTGTGATACTTTTTCAGGATGTGCAGATAGATACCCAACTACAAGCATCCCTCCCCATGAGTGACCGATAAGCTTTACTTTTTCTCCATCACTTGAAAAGTGCTGAACAATAGAATGCAAATCATCTAAACTTTTTTCTAATGTAAGGTTTTCTTTATCTACCCTAGGTGACAATCCATTTCCTCGTTGATCATAAAATATAACAAGATAATCATGAGACAAATTTTTTAAAGACTTTAGATACTCATAATCCCCGCCAGGCCCACCATGAACAACAATAATTGTTATGGATTCTGGGTTTCCAAATATTTCAGTGTGGAATTTATAACCATCCACTTCTATATAGGGCAACGATTCATCAAATTGAATTGTTCTTGGTATTTGAACGCAAGATGTTATCCCCATGATAAGAGGTAAGAAAAACGAATTTTTTTTACTTATTTTCAAACTCATAAAAACTCCCAGTGATGATTTTGATGCCTAACTACTATTTATGAAGAAAGATACCAAGCCTCTGAAATCTGATATATAGCCGAAATCATGGCGAAATGTAATTATTGAAATCCGCTAAAACAAGGAATAACAAGTTGTACAAACCATTTTGATTCAGAGCTTTATGCGCTAATACTCTCAATAACATGAACGGGCAAAATTCTCAATATCATTCCAAGCCTCGGTTCCTTGACCGGGTAAGAGGGGGGCCTCACGCCTGTCCCGCCAGAGGCGGGGAGCGAGAAGGGAAGGTTTTCTCTTGGCATACAATTCGCCCTTCGATTGCATTCCCCCGCACTGGCCCTGGGCGAACCCACGGGGAGCCCCGGGCAGGCCAATGGCGGGGGATGGGGCGCTAAACCGTGCAGTCAGAAGGGCGTAGCGCGCTACGCCCCTACCGGTCCTCCGGCAACTGCCACTGTTACTGCCTCTGTCAGGCTCGCCGTAGGCTACGCCAAGGCCTACCGCTACCCCGCCGGCGCCCGGTAGTTAGGCGCTTCTTCAGTGATCGACACATCGTGGGGGTGGCTCTCCTTGACGCCGGCCCCGGTGATCTTGAGGAAGGTGCGCCCTTTCTGCAGTTCCTTGATGGTGGCTGCGCCGCAATAGCCCATGGCCGCCCGCAGGCCGCCGCTGAGTTGATGAATGGTTTCGGCCACCGGTCCGCGATAGGGTACTTTGCCCTCGATTCCCTCCGGCACCAGTTTCGACCGGGAGACCCCTTCCTGGAAATAGCGATCGCTGGAGCCTTCCTTCATGGCCGCCAATGAGCCCATGCCCCGGTAGGCCTTGAACCGCCGGCCCTCGTAGAGTATGTTCTCACCGGGGCTTTCATCCATCCCGGCGAACATGCTCCCCAGCATTACCGTAGCAGCCCCGGCCGCCAACGATTTGGCCACGTCGCCCGAATAGCGCATACCGCCATCGGATATTAAGGGGATGCCGGTTTTAATGGCCACCTCAGCCGCATCCATCACCGCCGTCAACTGCGGTACCCCGATGCCGGCCACAATCCGGGTGGTGCAGCTGGCCCCGGCGCCGATGCCCACCTTAACCGCGTCGGCCCCGGCGTCCACGAGGGCCTGGAAACCAGCGGCCGTAGCCACGTTTCCGGCCACCAGCTCCACTTTGGGGAAGCGCTTTTTCAACGCCTTGACGGTGTTGATCACCCCTTTGGAATGGCCGTGGGCGGTGTCCACGAAAATAACGTCTACACCGGCAGCCACCAACGCGGCGGCCCGGTCCAGGGTATCGGCTCCGGTCCCCACGGCGGCCCCCACCCTTAAACGGCCGTGGTTGTCGACACAGGCATGGGGATGCCGCTCCTTTTTCAGGATGTCCTTGACGGTGATCAAACCGCACAGCGAGCCGTCGTCATCCACCACCAGCAGCTTCTCGATGCGATGCTTTTGCAGCACCGTCTTGGCAGCCGCCAGGGTGGTGCCCCGGGGCACGGTCACCAGGTTTTCGCTGGTCATACAGGCTGAGACCGGCCTGTCCAGGTTTTCCTCAAAGCGGATGTCCCGGTTGGTCAGGATACCCATTAACTGTTTGCCCTGCACGATGGGCACGCCGGAAATCCGGTAGCGCGTCATAATCTCCATAGCCTGGCGAATGGTGCTATCGGGCGGCAGAGTCACCGGGTCGAGGATCATGCCGCTTTCGGAGCGCTTCACCCGGTCCACTTCGGCCGCCTGCTGCTCAATGGTCAGGTTGCGGTGCAGCACCCCTATGCCGCCGTGGCGGGCCAACCCGATAGCCATATCCCCTTCGGTCACCGTATCCATGGCCGCGCTGATGAAAGGCAGGTTAAGCTTGATGCGGTTGGTCAGCTGGGTGTCGATGGCTACCTCCGCGGGCAGCACCTTCGAGTAGGCCGGCACCAGCAACACATCATCGAAGGTCAGTCCCGTGCGTATGTTCTCAGCCATTTCTCTCTTTTTCGTCTATCGCCTGAATTTTCTCCACCCGGCGCAGGTGCCGTCCACCTTCGAACTCGGTGCGGATAAAGATCTTGATGATTTCCGCCACGGTCTTGGCCCCTAGATACTGGCCGCCCAGGGTGATTATGTTGGTGTCGTTATGGGCCCGGGCGTTGACGGCCGTCAAGGTATCGTAAACCAGGCCGGCCCGAATCCCGGCAAATTTATTGGCTACGATGGCGGAGCCAATCCCGGCGCCGTCCACGATTATGCCCCGCCAATAGGTGCCATCCTGGACTTTGCGGGCCACCGCCGCGGCCTGATCGGGGTAGTCGCAGGTGTCATCGGCGGAATCGACGCCCAGGTCACGGTATTCCACCCTCAGCTCCTCCAACGCCCGGCACACCCAGCCTTTGACCAGCACCCCGCCGTGGTCGCTGGCCACTCCCACTACCCTGAAAGCCGGGGTGGGCGGCACGTGGCCGCGCGGTCTCCCGGCCTGGATAATTTCTACTTTCAGGTCACGCACAGCTTCCTGCGCGGAAGGTGTGAAGATGGCCCTCTCCTTCACTGTCAGCGGGCGCTTATCCCGAGCAGCGCGGCGCACATCCGCTTCGACTATCACCTGGCGCTTCATTTCAAGGCCGCTACCTTTTCAACCGCGGCAACAACCGCACCTGAACCGATCAACTCGGCCGCCCCTTGGATATCACCCGCCATGGGGCGATCTTCTTCCAAGAAATCCACTTGTTCCCTTAATAATCGAAAGGCGCCCAGTGCCGCTGGTCCACTGTGTAGACCCTCACGGAAGTCCAGCGCCTGGCAAGCGGCCAGATATTCCAGCGCCAGGATCTGTTCCAGGTTGCTGATCACGCTGGCCAGCTTCCGGCCCGCCCAGGTTGCCATTGGGACGTGGTCTTCCTGGTCAGCGCCAGTGGGGATGGAATCGACGCAGGCCGGATGGGCCAAAGTCTTGTTCTCCGAGGCTAGGGCGGCTGCGGTTACCTGAAACATCATCAAGCCCGAATTTAGTCCCGCTTTGGAGACCAGGAAAGGCGGCAAGCCGTAGCTGCCCCCCATTAGGGCGAAAATTCTGCGCTCGCTGATATTACCCAGTTCCGCCGCCGCGATGGCGGCCATATCGCAGGCCATGGCCACCGCCTCACCGTGAAAATGCCCCGCCGACACCACCTCGCCGCTATCGGGGAAGATCAGCGGATTGTCACTGACGCTGTTGGCCTCATTGACCACCTGGCTGGTGGCGAAGCCGATCGTGTCCCGGCAGGCCCCGTGGATCTGCGGCATGCAGCGCAGGCTATAGATGTCCTGCACCCGGTGGCTGCTGTGCCGGTGGCTCTCCCGGATCGTGCTCCCCTCAAGCAGAGTTCTGAGGTTCGCGGCACAATCCTTTTGCCCGGCATGCCGTTTAAGCGCGTGAACCTGGGGCGTGAAGGGGGCCGGGGTGCCCAGCAGGCCATCAAGGGTTAGCGCCCCCACGATATCGGCCACTTTAATCAGGTTGTCGAGGCGCAGGGCGGCTTGGAGTCCCAAGGCAGTTGAGACCTGGGTACCGTTGATCATGGCCAGCCCTTCTTTGGCCTGGAGCTCCAGCGGCTTTAAACCGCAGGCCGCCAGCGCCTCAACAGCCAGCGGCTGCCGGCCTTTAAAGTCCACCTGCCCCTCGCCCACCAACGCCAGCGCCAAGTGTGCTAGCGGCGCCAGGTCACCGCTGGCCCCCACCGAACCCTGTGATGGGATGCAGGCTAGGATATCATGGTTCAGGCAGGCGACTAATAATTCCGCCATAATCAGCCGCACGCCGCTGTGTCCCTGGCTAAAGCAGATCAACTTTAGCAACATTGTCAGGCGTACCACCTCCAGCTCCAGTGGCGGCCCCACCCCCACGGCATGGGACCGGATCAAGTTCAGTTGCAACCGGGCCAGGTGATCCGGCTCAATCCGTACCTGGCTGAGCTTGCCAAAGCCGGTGTTGATCCCATATATCGGCTCACTGGATTCCTGCAGGATCGTTTCCAGGGCTGCTCGGGAGCGGGCCAACCGCCCCCGGGCTTCGCCGGTCAGCACCACTGGTGGATGTTGCTTCACAAACCGCTTGAAGTCCGAGAGGGAATAGTCTGTGGTATCAATGGGGAATTCGTCCATACCTCAACCTAATAGCTCATGTTTTCCGGCCCAATTTACCGCTTGCGCTACGGAATATCAGCCGGCCGGCCTCCCGGGCGATCAACTCGGGATGTTGGAACGGGATAGCATCCACCGGCAGCGCCTCCAGGAATATCCGGCCATAGCGCCGCCGGGTGACTCTCGAATCAGCCACAATGAAAATGCCTTCATCCCGGGAGGTGCGGATCAGCCGGCCAAAGCCTTGCCGGAAGCGGGTGACCGCCTCGGGAATCTGGTATTCCATGAATGGGTTGCGGTCCTGCTGCTCCAAGTATTCCACCCGGGCCTCCACCACCGGCTCAGTGGGATTGGCGAAGGGCAGCCGGGCCACGATCACCATTTCCAGCAGATCCCCCGGCAGGTCAATGCCTTCCCAGAAACTGGCGGTACCCAGCAGAATTGCCCGGGGCGCGGCCTTAAAGGCCTCCAGGAGACTGCGGCGACTGCTCCTGGAGAGTTGGGTAATCAGACGCCGGTCGGTGCGGTGCAACCGGTGATAGAGAGCCTCATGCACTGCCCGCAGTTGGGCATACGAGGTAAACAGCACCAGCAGACGCTTCTCCAGTAAGTCGGTGAGGCCGTAGATCAGCTCGGCCAATTCCTGGGGGTAGGCCGGATCGGTCACATCCACGTTCGTGTCCCAGCTGAATATGGCACACTGCTCATGGTACAGGAACGGCGATGGAAATTCGCGCTCCAGCACCGGCCAGCTGTCAAACTGCTCCCCCAGCCCCACCTCCTCCCGGAAATAGCTGAAACTGGCCCCCACTTGCAAGGTGGCCGAACAGAGCACCGTCCCTGGACGCCGTTCAAACAGTGCCCGGCGCAGGAACCCGTCCACCATCAACGGCGCGGCCTTGAAGATTACCTTGACGTCTTTGGCCGAATAACGCACCTCGCGCCACAGCACATTCTCCCAGCCCGGATCATCCACCGCCACGCGCTTGAAGCTGGTATCCAATGCCCGGGCCTCACGCAGGTCGGCTTCAATCTCGCTGACCAGTGTATCACCCAGGCTCACATCGGAATTGGACAGGGCATCGTATATTGTCTGCAACAAGGCACAAACATTTTCCAGCGCCTCACCGGTGGTTTTTACTTCCTGCTCCAGCCCCCGAAACTCCTGCAGCGGATCGACATATCGTCCCTGGCGGCTGCGTTGCTGGCCGCTGGGATCGGGTTCAAATTGGTGCTCTCGGATAAAAGCATTCAGCAGCTCCGAGGTGTCCCCCTGTAGCCGGCGGCAGGCGGCTTGCATGCGACGAAATATGCCCTCATTTTCCTCCACCAACAGCAGGGCGTCCTGCAGCTGCCGCCGGAAAATCTGCCGGTAGCGGCTGCCCAGGTAGTTTTCCGTCAGGTTACGGACCGGCCCCTGCCCGAACTCTTGAGTCAGCTGTTCGGTGGCCACCCGGGCTAGATTATGGGCCTCGTCCACCACCAGATGATAGTCATCGGGGAGCAGTCCCACTTCATCGGCCGAGTCGGCGATCAGCAGGGCATGGTTCACTATGATCAATTGGGCTTGACGGGCAGCCCGGCGAATCGGTCCCAAAAAGCAGCCGTGGTGCCGGCCGCAGGCATTCCCCAGGCAGAAGCCGCGCTCGCTGCGGAGCATGCGCCACAGGCGGTTGTTCCAGCGGGTCAAAAAGCCGGGGCACTCGTCGATATCTCCAGTGCGGGTGAACTGTTCCCAGATGATAACCGGCAGCAGCTGTTCGCAATCCTCCGGCCCCAGCAACCGGCTGGCATTGCTGATCATAAATTCCAACCGTGACCGGCACAGATAATTGCCCCGCCCCTTGAGCATAACGACCTTCGCCGGGGCCTCCAGCGATTCCAGCAACCGGGGGATTTCAGTGTAAAACAGCTGGTCTTGCAAGTGTTTGGTGTGACAGGCCACCACCACCGGGGGCCCCGCCCCGCAAGCCTGGTTGATGGCCGGCAGCAGGTAGGCCATGGATTTGCCCAGACCGGTACCGGCTTCCGCCACCAGCACTTGCCCATCTTCAAATGTCTCCCCCACCGCCCGGGAGAACTCTATCTGCTCAGGGCGCAACTCGAATCTATCCCAGCTGCTTGCAAGCTGCCCTCCGGAGCCGAAATAGTCCTCCGGGGTCACCGGGGAGTAATCCGTTCCCGCGACTTGGCTCTCGTAGACCGCTTGTTTGACGGGGCGCTCAATCTGGGATGTTGTCAGCCCCTTAACCTGGCCACTGGAGGCCATGGTCCGGACCAGACTGACATACAAGGCCTTATTAGGAATCTCAACGTGGTCCTGCACCGATAGCAAGGCCTGGATAATCGGCAGGGGAAAACCGGCGGCTTCATGTACCAACCGGATGAATACGTGGCCGGTGTTCAGGGCATCGTTAAAGGCCCGGTGTGCTCCTTCGTGTGCCAGATCGAAGAACTCGCACAGGGCGGCCAGGGAGAACCCGGTATGGTGGTAGAGAAAGGTACGGGCCAAAGTCAAAGTATCGAATTGCCGGTTGGTGACCTGCTCCTCCCGGCCCAGGCGGATCTTCAGACGCCGCAGAAAGCCCAGGTCGAAGCCGATATTCTGGCCCACCAACGGCCTATCGCCCAAGAACTTTAGAAATTCGTCCCCCACCTCGTCGATTGTGGGCTGATCAGCCACCATTTCATTGGTGATATTGGTAAGATCCTCGACAAATCGGGGAATGGACCGTCCGGGGTTGACCAGCTGCTGGAACTCTTCGGCCGGTTCGCCATGGCGGAACCGCACCGCGGCAGCTTCGATTATCTCGTCCTGGCCGGCATCTAAACCGGTGGTTTCGAAGTCGATAACTACGAAATCGTCAAGTCCCAGGAGCGTCAGCAGGTCCCGGGAGGTCATCGGCCGAGACGATCACTCCAGGATCTGATTGAGGCTGTCAGCAGGTCCCTGGCAACCCGGCGCCGACGGCATTCAATCTTCCCGGAGATCACTGGAAAACTCCAGGCCGCGACCCATATTCCACAAATTGCCCTCCATAGTGGGGTAGGGATGGCCATAGCGCCGCTGGTAGTAGTATCGTGACAGGTAGAATGCGGCTAGCACCGGCAGGTATAGCAAGGGATAGCGGGCGCCGACAAATACGGTCATGATCAGCAGGGCGTAGCGCACCGCCCGGAAGATGTCCACCGGCCGCAGGTATACTAAAGCCACCAGCTGAAAGGGAATGATGATGGCCGCGGAAGTGGATATCATGGGGTCACCGCTGTAGAACCCCAGCAGGCCCGCCGCCAGTGTCATGATGGTTGAAATTGCCACTACCACCCGGATTATAACAGCCTGGGATGATCGGTTCGAGGCGTTGCCGGCTACAGGATAGATCCCGGTGAGGGCAGCGATAGCCGTGAACACCAGCGCGTAGGGCAACATTAAGGTAGCCCCGGCGCCGGCAGCAGCTCCACTGGCGGACCAGCCCAATAGAAATAGACAGCCGGCCGCCACACCGTGAATTAGGGTCGTGACGAAAGGACCGGCCCAACCCAACGGCGGCAGATTAGTATATAACAAGCCCCACAGGGCAAATAGCAACAGACCCGCGGCCAGTGCCAATATACCCACCGGCGTTACCAAGAACAGTCCGGCAGTCAGCAGTGCCAATCCTGCCCGGCGGGCGGCGGGGCCGGTTGGTCTGCGCGGTTCGCTCAGTGCTGGTAGAGCTTGGATCCCGGCTGGACGGCGGGGAGCTTCGCCCACGAATACTAAAGCCGATCCGGCAATCAGAGTGCCGCCCATGAACAGCAGTCCGGTTGTCAGGTCCCACGAAATCCGCCAGAAAAGATCGGGCGTTATGGAACCCGCACCCGCTCCCAGCCCGGCCGCCATCAAGATCCAGGTTGGGATCAGCAGGCTGGGCTGGAGCATGAAGAGCCGATCCAACCAGGGATCGAGCCACAAGGCCAACTGTTCCCGCGCGGATTTCAGGCTCAGCGCCACGGTTTTCTGGAAATTCTGATTTTGCAATCTAGTAGTCTCGGAAGGGTTGAATTTAATCTGCTCCTGCAACGCTGTTTTCAAAAATCTGTTTATCACTACCAGCTTCAGGCACGATGGGATAGTCCCCGGAGAAACAGGCGGTACAGAATTGGTCGCCCGGCCGGTCCATGGAGTTCCGTAATCCATCGAGGGAGAGATACTCCAGGGTATCGGCCTCCAGGTACTCCCGGATCTGGTCCACTGAATCCCGGCCGGCGATGAGCTCTTGCTCAGTGGGAAAATCGAGGCCGAAATGGCAGGGATGGCGGATGGGCGGCGAAGCGATCCGCACGTGTACCTTTTTCACGCCCGCCTGGCGCAACAGGCGCACCAACCGGCGCATGGTAGTGCCCCGCACTATGCTGTCATCGACGATCACCACTTCCCGGTCCTCCAGCACGCCCTTGACGGTATTGAACTTCAACTTGACCGTCAGATCGCGCAGCCTCTGCTCGGGCCGGATGAAGCTGCGCCCCACGTAGTGGTTCCGGATCAGGCCGATTTCATGGCGAATCCCACTGCGATCCGCGTAACCCAGGGCGGCGGTGTTGCTGGAGTCCGGTACCGAAATGGTGATATCAGCCCCGGGCGCGGGAGCTTCATCCGCCAGGGTTATTCCCAACTTCCGCCGCATCTTGTCCACGTTGTCTCCAAAGATACGTGAATCAGGACGGGCAAAGTAGACGTACTCGAATATACAATGTTTGAGTGGCTGGGCAGGCAGTTGGTGGACCGTTGCCAAACCGTCATCATCAATTTGGAGCACCTCGCCTGGCTGGACGTCGCGGAGCACCTGGGCCCCGATCAAATCCAAAGCGCAGGTTTCCGAAGCGAATACCCAGCTCTCGCCCAACCGGCCGATGACGAACGGCCGCCAGCCGCGTGGATCCCGGGCGGCGATCAGCCCTTCCGGTGTCAGAATCAGCAATGAATAGGCCCCCTCCACCTGCGACAGGGCATCGACGGTGCGGTCCACCATCCGTTTGGCGTTGGACCGGGCCATGAGATGGATAATAATCTCCGTGTCGGTGGAGGTCTGGAAAATGGCGCCATCCCGTTGCAGCCGTAAGCGGGTGGCTTTCAAGTTGACCAGGTTCCCATTGTGGGCAATGGCCACCGGCTGGTTCTGGACATTGAAAAGCAGAGGACCGACATTTTTAGCATCCAGCCCACCGGTAGTGGAATAACGGGTATGGCCGATGGCCCGGCTGCCCGGCAGACTCTCCACCACCTTGCGGTTTGAAAAGACGTCGGACACCAGCCCCTGGCCCATGTGGCGATGGGCGCCCCGGTCATCGATTGTGACAATGCCGGCTCCCTCCTGCCCCCGGTGTTGCTGGGCATACAGCCCCAGGTAGGCCAGGTTGGACGCTTCCGGATTACCGTAAATCCCTATTATGCCGCACATTTAGCTTGGCCCCTTATGATCAGCCGAATAAGGCTATCAGTTCCCGGACGAAGATGTAGGCCACAACGGTACCGGCGATAGTAAAAATCGTCGTCACTGTCCACCGATTGACTTCGAACCAGCGCGCACCGGCTTTAATCTCCTCGGTAAACCTGACAATTCCCCAGCGCAGCAACACAAAGAAGGCGGTGAGCATCCCTCCCAGTGGCAACATGTACTTTGAAGAGACTTTATCCAGCAGGTCCATGAATGTTAATTCGGTGAACGGGGCCAGCAGATTGAAGCTGCCGTTGGACAGTGAGGCCAGGACGCCGATGAAGGCGATTACGCCGCCGAAGGTGTAGGTGGCCTTTGAGCGGCTCCAGCCCTTCTCGTCAATGAAGTAGGCCGTGACCACTTCCAGAATGGAGATGGCGGAGGTGAGGGCCGCCACGAACAGCAGGCCAAAGAACATTACGGCGAAGATGGCGCCGCCCGGCATCTGTGGAAATAACGACGGCAGCACTACAAATATCAAACCGGGGCCTTCGGCGGGATTCTGGCCCAGGGCGAAGACCGCCGTAAAGATAGCTACCCCCGCCAGCAGGGCGATGGCGGTATCTATGAATATTATCCACAGAGCCGATTGCAGTAGATCCGAGTCCCTGCTTAGATAGCTGCCATAGGTGATCATAGTGCCCATGCCCAATGAAATGGTGAAAAATGAATGCCCCAGGGCCAGTACCACCGCGCTGGCGTCAAGATCGCCCCATTTGGGCCAGAATAGGAATCGCAATCCCTCGCCGGCCCCCTCCAGAGTGACGCCCCGGACCACCAGCAGCAACAGGATGCCCAGAAGCACCGGCATGAGTATTTTGCTCCAGCGCTCGATACCGGCCTTTACGCCCTGGTTGATGATCAACACACACAGCCCCATGAACACCAGGTGCCAGAGCACGGGACTGATCGGGTTGGTGACAAATGCGTTGAAGGCCTGGGCGGCCGAGTCGCCCACTGCGAAATCGTTGAACGCGCCGGTGAGCGCCAACATGGTGTACTTTAAGGTCCACCCGCCAACCACACTGTAGAATGACAGGATGGTGAAAGCCGAGGCCACCCCCAGCAGTCCCACAAATTTCCAGGATGAATTGTTCGAGAGGGCCTTGAAAGCCCCCACCGGGTTTAGCTGCGTCCGGCGGCCGATGGAAATTTCCGCCATCAAGATCGGCAGCCCCACGAAGAGGATACAGATCAGGTAGACTACGGTGAAGGCGCCCCCGCCGTGCTGGCCGGCCATATGGGGATATTTCCAGATGTTCCCCAGCCCCACGGCCGAGCCGGCGGCCGCCATGATAAATCCGGCCCTGCTGCCCCACTGTTCACGCGGTTTGACCATCATTGCTCCTCAGTGCCTGTATTTTCATCAATTATAGTCTGGTCGGTGGAGTCCTGTGGAAAGCTGTCCAGGTGGGCATCCACGTAGGCGTCCACCATGGCATACAGGTACGTTCCCACCACCCACCAGGCATACTTGTTGCGTTTCTCGATGTAACGTTGGCGTGACAGGGGCCTGGATTCATGATATATCACATTATCCCGGTTCAATTGGAACTGGTCCACAAAATATATCTCTGTTGCAATCAAGCCGATCATCTTTAGCCAGGACCGGTTGTAGGCCTGCCCACCGCCGATAATGATGGACGATATCAGCGCCTTCCGGGGATCCCTGGCGGTCCTGGTGGTGTCCGCATCGCCGTCCTGGGCGGCCAACGACTGCCCCATGATCGGCGGCGCCAGTAGTAAGATGACAAGCACCACGATACGCTTCATGGAAAACTTGGGACTGGAGGCCCTTCTACGGCGTTTATCCTGAGCAAATCGAAGTGCTCTTATAAGCCTTGAGACTTGCGGCTAAAAACCAAAATTTCACAAATAAGCGCATCCTACGATTTACGGGGGCCAAGGGAGTGGCTTGATACCCTACGCATTTTACCAATGATATCAAGTTGATTGAGAAGAATTTATCCGGCTAGTCAGATTGCGACCCTCTTACTTCTTAAATACTGCCAACGACCGGCCCACTTTCCTCAGCCCCAAGCCCCCAGCCCCCACCCCCAAGCCTCAAACCCCCTCTTTAACAGCAATTGCTTCGATCTCAATTTCAGCCCTCAAAGGC
>JACZSB010000363.1:402-3152 GCA_022574435.1 Fidelibacterota bacterium | reverse complement strand
CTCATAAATCTCGATCTTATGTACAATCATCTCACCGGTTTCATCCCCCCCGAATTGGGGAGCTTGGTCAATCTTCGGTGGCTCGCTCTTCACTACAACCAGCTCAACGGTTCCATCCCGTCCGAACTGGGGAACTTGGGCAATCTCACACAACTAGTTCTTGGCCCCAACCAGCTCACCGGTACCATCCCGGCTGAACTGGGGAACTTGGGCAATCTCGAAGATCTCGTTCTTTCTCGCAACCAGCTCACCGGGTTCATACCGGCCGAACTAGGGAACTTGACTAAACTCACCACTCTTGATCTTAGATCCAATCAGCTCACCGGTTCCATCCCGGCCTTATTGGGGAACTTGGTCAAAGTTACAGCTCTCCTGCTTGGCTCCAACCAGCTCGCCGGCTCCATCCCGTCCGAACTGAAAAGCATGGTCGAACTCGTAGATCTCCGCCTTAATTCAAACCAGCTCACCGGCTCCATCCCGTCCGAACTGGGGAACTTGACCAACCTTCGGTTTCTCTATCTTAATTACAACCAGCTCACCGGTTCCATTCCGGCTGAGCTGGGAAACTTAGTCAATCTACAAACTCTTGTTCTTAATTATAACCAGCTCACCGGTTCCATTCCAGCCGAAATGGGGAACCTGGCCAATCTCGTAAATCTATATCTTAATTCAAACCAGCTCACGGGGTTGCCCGATTTAAACACGCTGACAGCCCTCAAC
The DNA here is from genome assembly GCA_022574435.1 of Fidelibacterota bacterium. Lineage (GTDB taxonomy): Bacteria > Fidelibacterota > Marinisomatia > SCGC-AAA003-L08 > TS1B11 > JACZSB01. The sequence goes on along the minus strand of JACZSB010000363.1, from coordinate 2,432 downwards.
ATCCTTCAAGTGGAAAACAACCGCCTCACCTTTGAGGACCTTGAGCCCAATATGGGTGTGGCGTCCCAATACTTTAACTACGCCCCCCAGGGCAAGGTGGGCAGTGAGATCGATATTTCTGCAGAAACGGGGCAGCAGCTCGTGCTCGCAGTCGAGGTCTACGGGTCCGCCAACCAGTACCAGTGGATTAAAAACGGGGAAGACCTTTCGGGTGCTACAGATGACACACTCTTCATCGAATCAGTCACTTCCGATGATCGCGGGTCGTATGCTCTACGCATCACAAATACAATTGTCACCGGACTGACCCTATACAGCCAAGCACTGAGGGTGACTGTGGACGGGGAATTGGCCATATATGACACGCAGCTTTTGCCGGAGACATTCGCCGTCCACCAGAACTATCCTAACCCCTTCAATCCCAGCACGACCATCCGGTTCGACCTGCCAGAGGCCACTGAAGTGTCACTGGTTGTTTACGATATTCTCGGCCATGAAATCAACCGACTGCACCACGGATGGTTATCAGCAGGGGGGTACTCGATAATCTGGAAAGGGCAGGATAGCGCTGGCAGGTACGTGCCATCCGGGATCTACATCGCCCGGTTAACGGCCCCAAGCTACACCAAGAGCGTCAAGCTGGTGTTACTAAAATAAGATTCACCGCCAGCCAGAGCGACCGGCCGCCCAATCAAAATCAGGGCGGTTGCAGCTAAAGTGTCCGTAAAATAACGTGCCCGGGGTGTGCGAAAGCGACCGTCACGAGCATAGGCATGTCATTGAACCACCCCACAGGTACAAGATATTGTACAGTAAACTAACCGGCACTTCTTTCGGGGTTGCTCTCAGCCTGTTCTTATGTTCTTGCAATCCTAACGATCCGCCAGGGGTGCAGTGGTACGATGAACTGCTCTTGGCTGAGCCGGGGAATGTTTACGAGGTCACTTTCGACACGGCAGTTGACAGCCTAGCGGTGCAGACTGAGTATGTCGGTCGCGACCAGCTCTTATTAACTCCCCTCCATGACCTGGCGGCCAAGGCGATTATTATCAAGGCCGATGACCTGCGAGGGCGGGTAACCGGGAAGTGGAAGCGGTATTTTCAACTGGTGGAGGGGTATGGCATCCACCATAGCGCCGGGCTGATCTGCCAGAGTCTGGCATCGGTCGATAAGCTTAATCGGGCTTATCTCAGCTTTCTCCTCCGGAAGCGGTGTGAACTGTGGCTGCATGGCTGGAACCATTTTCTGTCCGATTCCCGAGCCGAGTTCCAGGGCAGCAGCTACCAACAACAATATGACCATCTGCGGATGTCGGTCGATATCGTTCAAGAGCAGCTAGGCTATACCATGCACACATTTGGTGCGCCCGGCAATCGGCTGGACGACAATACAACCCTGGCTCTGAATGCCATTCCCGAGATCAAGGTCTGGCTGGCTGGAAAAGAGGACGGCGGATTGTTTGATATCCCCATAGCCTGGGTAACGGAATATCCTTCCGGAACCCTTCGGCCCCCCGAACAATTCCTTAGCCGATTCGACATGTTCCGTGAACGGGATGCTATCCTGCTTCAGTTGCATCCCAATGCTTATGACGATGCAGAGTTCGGCTACTTGTCGACGGTCCTGGATTCTCTCACCAGTCTGGACAGTCGCATCTTTATGACTCCTTACCAGTATTATATACGAGTCACTGATCGGGATGTGATTTCCGTGTTTAAAATCGATGAAACGAAATACCGGTTAAATTTCACAGCTGCGAAATTCGGGCACTTGGTGGAATTTGACCAGCCCTATACTTTATCCATCCACTAGCTATCCTGCTGCCAAATACAATCCCCCCTAAATAATGACCGCGCCTGCTCATGAATCAGGAGTAGTATTTGAACATCTGTTGCAGCGCCCATATTATATTCGCGGGCAGCGATCCAACGCCGGCCGCCGGTTACCGTGCGCTGGGTAGCGTCAGGTAAAACCGGCTACCCCAAGGGTTGCGACCATTACCGATCGGCAGAGCAAACGCCTGAACTCC
>JACZSB010000363.1:0-392 GCA_022574435.1 Fidelibacterota bacterium | reverse complement strand
TGGACATTATTGTCCCGCCTGCCGTCCAGGGAAGGGGTGGAGCGTTGCGTGATCACCAAGGAGGTTGTGTGTGGGGACGAGCAGCCTGTATTAGTGCGGCGCAAGGTGCGGGCCTGAATGCTCAATAATCTGAAACCGGGACATCGTTAAGGAACCGGAACAATGAGCGCAAGATTATTACGTGGCATGTGCCAGTTGGGGCTTGGTTACCTTCTGGTGGCAGGATGTTCCAAGGTCAGCGACCAAAATCCGGTCGAAAAAGCGGGTAATGTTCATATTTACGGCACTCTTCAGCAGATGATGCACGATAATCGACCTGCCGCAGTGGTACAACTGGACCAGCTACTGCCCTCGGAACAGCTTGTCGGGCTGCGGGCACTTTCGGAGTTGCG
>JACZSB010000362.1 GCA_022574435.1 Fidelibacterota bacterium | reverse complement strand
GGCTACATCGACTCCAACCGTATCATGCAGGAGTTTGAGGAAGTCAGGGATGCTCAGGCAAAGTTGGAAAAGGAGACCCGCCGACTCCAAGCCCAATACACCAGTTACGTGGAGCGGCTGGATTCGCTCCAACGGGAGTTTGAACGTCAGCGATTGTTGCTCAGCAATGACAAAATTCGTGAGAAGGAACAGGAGCTGCAGACCCTGGTTCGGACTACTCAGGAATTCCAACAATCCAAGTTCGGTCCGGAGGGCGATTTGTATCGCTACCAGGCTACCCTGATGGCCCCCATCCTCGAGAAGATCGATGGGGCGGTCAAGTCCGTGGGAGCCGAGCGGGGTTATGATTTTATCATTGACGCCGCGGGCGGGGCACTGGTGTATGCCCTGCCAGCCTATGATCTAACCGCCGATGTGGTAACGGAACTGCGTCGCGCTACGCAAAATTAAAGCAAACAAATTTGCCAACGCTGGCTGAAATCGCCGCCCATGTCCAGGGGCGACTGGAAGGGGATGGGTCAATAGAGATTACCCACGCCTGCGATATTAAAGAAGGCCGTCCCGGTGGGATTACTTTCCTGGCGGACCCGCGCTATGCCGGACACTTGGCTGCCTCAGCGGTAAGCGCGGTAATCGTGCAATCTGAGGCGGATAGTCATGGCAAGCCGGCCATCCGCATGGATAATCCCAAGCGCGGCTTCGCTCTGGCGTTGGCCTATCTGTATCCACCGGAATCGCCTGAGCCGGGGGTACATCCCACTGCGCTCATCGGGGCCGGCGTCCAACTGGGCCGGAAGGTCTGCCTGGGACCATACGTGGTGGTCGGTGACCGGGCCCAGCTGGGAGATGGGGTCTGGTTGCAGGCCGGATGCGTAATCGGCGACGAGGTGCAGATCGGCAGCCGCACCAGGCTTGCTCCCCAGGTGGTGCTATACAACCGTACAGTTATTGGGGAAGATGTGATTATCAACTCCGGCACAGTCATCGGGACTGACGGATTCGGATACGTGATGGAAGAAGATCCACCCTTGAAAATAATTCATCTGGGCCGGGTGATCATCGGTGACCAGGTGGAAATCGGCGCCAATTGCACTATCGACCGGGGCACCATCGGCGATACGGTGATCGGCACTGGAACCAAGATTGATAACCTGGTGCAGATCGCCCATAACGTGCAGATCGGCCGGGGTTGCCTGCTGTCGGGTGAGACCGGAATTGCCGGCTCAACGACCATTGGTGACCATGTCATCCTGGCCGCCCAAGTCGGGGTGGCCGATCATCTAACAATCGGCGACCGGGCCATAGTGGCCGGCAAGGCGGCAGTACGGCAATCGTTGGAAGGCGGTAAGGTATATGCCGGTGATCCGGCGGTAGAGCGCCCATATTGGTTGCGACAAGTGACAGCGTCGGGGCAGCTGCCCGAGCTGGTTAAGCGAGTGCGGGCGCTGGAGAACCGCCAGGAACAGCTCGAAAAACAGGTCGACGGTCAAGGAAACTAAATGCCAGGTTTTCAGCGGACGATAATAAAAGAAGTGTCCATCAGCGGGGTGGGACTGCACACCGGGGAAGATTGTACCGCCACTTTCAAGCCGGCTGATATCAACACCGGGATCCGATTCAGCCGCATTGACTTGGAGGGTTGTCCCACCATCCCCGCCATCATCGATCACGTGGGTGATATTTCCCGGGGAACCTCCCTATCTTTCAATGGGACTCAAGTTTACACGGTGGAGCACATCCTGTCGGCGGTGAGCGGCCTGGGGATCGATAATATCCTGATTGAAATTTCAGCTAAAGAACCGCCGGTGATGGACGGCTCAATTCGCCCCTTCGTAGATGTGCTATTGGAGGCTGGTACGGTGGAACAGAGCGCTAACCGGCAAGTATTGGTGATCGATACACCGGTGTCCTATTCAGATCCCTCCCAGGGAATAGATATGCATGTGCTGCCGTCGGACGAGTTCAGCATCACTTTCATGATGGATTACCGGCAGCATACCATATTGGGCACCCAGCTGATGTCGGTCCATAGCATGGATGAGGATTTCGTGGAGCGCATTGCCCCCGCCCGCACCTTCTGCCTGCTCAGCGAGGTGGCCCACCTCAAGGAACAGGGTCTGATTCGGGGTGGCTCCATGGATAATGCCATGGTGTTTGTCGACCGGCCCATTGAACCGTCCGAAATGGAACACTTAAAGCAATTGTTCAATATCGATGGAGAACTGGTGGCTGGTGAGAACGGACTGCTCAAGGGCCAGGAGCTGCGCTTCGAGAACGAGGCGGTGCGTCATAAGATCGCCGATCTCATCGGGGACCTGGCGCTGCTGGGCATGCCTATCCGTGGCCATGTGGTTGCCACCCGCAGCGGGCATGCTTCCAATGTCGAGCTGGTTAAGAAGCTTAAACAGGTCTACGGTAAACGGATGCGCCAGCAGCTGGAGAAAAGCATCAGCGGGAAGGTCAAGTTTGACGCCCGGGCGATTGCCGATATCCTGCCACAGAAATATCCCATGCTAATGATCGACCGGGTGCTTGAAATTGAACCGGGCAAACGGGTAATCGCAGTGAAAAACGTTACTGCCAATGAGGAGCAGTTCCTGGGGCATTTCCCCGGCCAGCCGGTCATGCCGGGCGTGTTGATCTTGGAATCCATGGCTCAAGCCGGCGGCTTCCTCTTGCTCAATACCGTTGACAACCCGGCCACTAAATTGGTCTATTTCTCCGGCGTGGATAGTGCCCGCTTCCGCCGGGCCGTTACCCCTGGAGATCAGATCATACTGGAAATCGAATTGATCAAAATGCGGATGAACACCTGCCGATTCTCAGGGAAAGCCTTAGTTGATGGTGTGCTGGTAGCTGAAAGTATATTTTTGATCTCCATAGTAGGGCGCGGAGAATAGTAATTCCCGCCCGAATACACCCTACCGCCATCATAGATCCTCAAGCCGATTTGGGACGGGAGGTGCAGGTTGGTCCCTTCGCCGTGATTGAGGGCGGCACAAAAATCGGTGACCACACTGTAATAATGAGTCATGCCAGTGTACTCTATGGCACTACCGTCGGCTCGAACTGCCGGATATTCCAGGGAGCAGCGGTGGGTGGCATTCCCCAGGACCTGAAATACGATGGCGCTGACACCAGGCTGGTGATTGGC
>JACZSB010000046.1 GCA_022574435.1 Fidelibacterota bacterium | reverse complement strand
TCAAGGAAGTCGAGAATTCGGACTTCGGCGATACCGGAGACAAAAATGTGATTGGCGCTTACGGCGATTTTGAGCTGATAAAAAACCACACGACACAGGCTTTTCTAATCTGGCAGCGGACAGAGCCGACTTCTGAGCTGAGCCGTTTCACCGCGGGATTTTATGCCAGGGGCAAAATCAACAATTTCTTTCATGAAACAGAATTTGCCTATCAGGGCGGTGAAATAAGCAACATAGATGTTTCTGCTTACATGGCTGCTTTGAACATTGGCTACACGTTTGCCGGCCAGAAAATTGCGCCTACGGTTGCTGTCGGCATCGACTATTTGAGCGGGGACGATGATTTGTCAGATGACACGTTCAAGACATTTAATACCCTGTATGCCACCAACCACAAATACTATGGGTTCATGGATTATTTCATCAACATCCCGGTTCATACCCAGAAAGCAGGATTACAAGATATTATTACCACTGTTTCAGTCGCACTTTTAAAGAATTTGCATGCCAAGCTGGATTACCACTTGTTCTCCACTGCACAGGAGGTTTTCGGCGAGACCGCTATAGGGATGGAGTTGGACCTGACTGTCACCTACGGTTTCCGTAAGGGGATAAAACTGGTGGGCGGCTATTCAAGTTTCACCCCGGATAAGGTCTTTGAGAACTGGAAAGGGTCCGCTCCCGCCAGCTGGGCCTATCTGATGACTATTTTCAACTTTTAATCAACGAGCAGAAGGAGATTAGCAATGGAAACGAAGTCCGAAGACAACAAGAAAGAGGCGATTGGATTGAGCTTGAACAAATTGCTGGCTAATTGGACCATAAGTAAAAAACTAGCTGGTGGATTTGGTCTGGTAGGATTAATCATCATCGTAATTGTAGCACTGGTTTATGCCGGGTTGCAAGAGACTAAAAAGTTATCAACGCGGATCTCAGATTTACGAGCGCCCACGGCTCAGGCGAGTATGAAAGTATTAAATGGGATTAACTATTCATTGGCTGGATTACGAGGGTGGATGCTACTAGGAAACGAAAAGTTCAAACAGGACCGGGCAGATGGTTGGAGTGATTGGATTGACGCCGGATACGGAGAAATGTTGGATCTATCAAAAAGTTGGACGAATCCTGAGAATGTGGAACGATTGAAAGCAATCGAACCTGAGTTGGAACTTTTCCGGCAATATCAGGAAGACATTGAATCCATGGCCAACACGGATGAGAATGTTCCTGCATTTAAAATGCTTTTGGCGCAGGCTGCGCCTCAAGCCGGTATTATGTCAGCCAGTATTACTAAAATTATTGACCTGGAATTAGCCCGCCCAGCCACCCAGGCCAGGAAAAATGCCTTGGGAATGATGGCTGATGTACGGGGGACATTGGGGTTAGGATTGGCCGATATTCGCGCCTATCTCCTTTCAGGAAACGAGGCCTTTCGAGAAAATTTTCGAACACTATGGAAGAAAAACGACCGGCGCTTTAAAGATTTAACAAGCGTTTATGGTGGGTTGTCCGCTGATCAGAAAAAGGCTTTTGATAGGTTTGCTATGGCCCGGGAGAAGTTTGTCGAATTTCCTGAGCGCATGTTTTCGCTAAGGGGTGGCGAGGATTGGAATCTCGCTAATTTTTGGCTAAAACAAAATGCAGCCCCGCTGGCGAACTCGATTTCACAAGCTATGAATGCCATGGTTGCTAACCAGAAAGTACTTTTGGATACGGATAACGAAGATTTAAAAGCCACTATTTCCAGTTTAATACTAACAACTATCGTTTTGGGTGTGAGCGCGGTTATTTTGGCTTCCTTAATTGCGGTATTTATCACCAGAGGAATCACCAAGCCCATCAATTTCATGGTCAAGGGGATCGAGCGCCTGGCCGCCAATGATCTGACAGCCTATGTCGATGTTCAGTCAAAGGACGAAATCGGCATTATAGCGCCTGCCTAGTTCCCGTTCGAAGGAGGATAAGATGTCGGTTTCGTCATCTACAAAAAGAATCCTTTCGTACCTTCTGTCGTGGTATGTCGAAGGACTTCCTGCGTCAAGATCAGGCAGAGGAGCTGTTCGTTTCGATTTTCAATTTTATTGCCGCCTACACAGGCTATTTCAATGATCTATGCGGCCAAGAGAATCGAACAAATCAGAATCTTTTGGGCAGTGCTGGTACAATCACTTTAAAAGGCTGTACCACTCCAATACCCTTGGCATAATTTCTCAAACGGCTGATCATGGGGTAAGTGGCCTCATCTCCCTTTGAGACTAACAACATCCCGTCTGTGGCGAATATATCCTCATTGAAGGTCATCGACCGATTGAGGTCGGGCACTCTTATGGAAATCTCGCGGCTCTTCTCCTTGGGAATCTCGACTTCCTTCAATGCCTCGAGAATACTTGGCGAGGGATAATCAAGGCTTTGGCGCAGCCTTACGAGCACCGCTTTCACCGATGAAGTTCTACTGATATAGCGATCGAATTCCAACGCGACCTTAATCAGATAGCCCCCGACTGCTATCCGCTCTTCGTCATTAAAATCATCCCCGCTGGCTTTCTTCCGGAAGACCTGTTGATGATTTTTGATAATTTCAGCCACAGTCCCCAGGCGTGGTATTTTATCGATCAGCGTTGCGCTTAATTCCGGATACTCCTCATAAGCCTTGAATTCCTCTTCAGTCAGGCGTATGCCGGCGCTTACTTTTTCAAGAAGTGAATTTTCAAATGCAATACAACCGATATGAGAAAGGAGTGCCGCCAGCTCGAATTCCCACACATCAGGTAGCTTCAACCAGATGGCCAAGTGCTTGACGTAACGCCTGATCCTCGAGGCTCGGCTAAATGCCGCGGGATTGGATATGCTGAGGACCTCAGTAAGAATTTTAACACTGCCACTTAAAGTTTCCTCCAGCAGCTCCCGTTCCTCTTTCTCCAATTTCTGGACTTTTTCAAAGTTCTCTTGGACCGTGGTATATAGATGCCGTGTGTATACGGCATTTCTCACGCGTAGTAATACATCCTGGGTATCGATAGGTTTGGAGATGAAATCGTTCGCTCCAGCTTCGATCCCGGTTAGCCTATCACTGCGCCCCGTTAGAGAGGTTACAAGCAGAATTGGTATGGGGGCAGTTTCTGGATCTGCCTTTAACCGACGACAGACCTCAAATCCATCCATGCCCGGCATCATCACATCTAATAGAATGACGTCTGGCGGGGCCTTTTTAATCCCTTCCAGCGCCTGCTTTCCGTTCTCAGCCTCAGTCACTTGGTGACCCTGCTTCTCCAACAGGTCGCGTAGTAGCTCCCGGTTATTCTCTTCATCGTCTACTACCAATACGTGACCAGTGACGGTTTTTAATATTGAGGAAGACGTTTCATTCATCATTTACCTCGAGGTTTATGAATCCTTCGCGATCTATTCCTTACGCGCGATGACTTCAACGCAATTCTTCCACATCTAAGTCGGTTTCAATTTGGATATTCTTGCGCTGTTCCTCTTGAATGGCAAGTACCTCGTCAAGGTTTTCTATGAACAGATCAAGAAGTTTGGGGTCAAAGTGTTTGCCTCGCCCTTCCTTCATGAAATCTAGAGATGCATCATTGGTAAAGGATTTCTTGTATGGTCGTTCGGAAGTGAGCGCATCAAACACATCGGCAATGGCACATATTCTGCCATACAAAGGGATGTCTTGTCCGGACAGACCCTTTGGGTATCCACTGCCATCCCATTTTTCATGATGTGACAGAGCGATTATCGCACCCGCCTGGAGCAATTCGTGTGGGGAATCTCTCAGGATTTCTCCACCAATGGTCGGGTGCTGCCTCATAACTCTCCATTCTGGTTCATCGAGTTTATCCGGTTTTATTAGGATCGCGTCAGGAGTACCGATCTTGCCTACATCGTGCATGGGGCTGGCGTTTAGAATAAGCTCCACTTCCCCCGGCGCTAAGTTGAGAGCGCGTGCGAGTACGGCACAATAGAAACTCATGCGTTTAATGTGGGCTGCCGTATTCTGGTCTTTGTATTCTGCCGCTATGGCCAGCCGTCGGATGGTATCCAGGTGCGCTTCATGGGTTGTCCGCTGGGCCTCTATCATGCCCTGTATAGCCTCGCGTAGGTCCGACGTTCTCTGCTCTATTTTTATCTCAAGATCTGCTTGGTGATGCCTGATTATATCTTGAGACTCCTTCATTTTGAGCAGGCTTGCCGTGCGGACCCGCACTTCTATTTTATCAATCGGTTTGGTAATGAAGTCATTCGCTCCAGCTTCGACAGCGCGAAGGCGGTCCTCCTTGCTCGTAAGTGCTGTAACCATAATGATAGGTATGTCGCTGACATCGGAATTTTGCCGAATCCGTCGCACTACCTCATATCCATCCATTCCCGGCATCTGCACATCCAGCAGAACCAGGTCGATGTCCAACTTTAACTTGGCCAGGGCTTCAATGCCGTCTTCAGCCATTTCTGACTCGTGGCCTAAAGCGGCTAAGATGCCCTCCAGCAACTCCCGGTTAAGCTCAACATCATCCACAATGAGAATGCGCTTGGGCTTATTCATCTTCGACCCCTTGCGGATGACTCGAGGAAGTGACCTACCAATTTCGGAAATTCTCGCGTGTCTATCGGTTTAGTAATGTAACCGGAACAACCGGCAGCCATTGTTCTTTTCCTGTCACCCTTCATGGCGTGGGAGGTGAGAGCAATGATTGGTATGTCCTTCGTCAGTGGATCCTGTCTCAGAATCCCGGTAGCAGTGAGCCCATCCATGCGCGGCAGGCCGATGTCCATGAGAATGAGGTCAGGGGCTTCGGTCCTCGCCATTTCAATCCCGGTCTCGGCGGTCTCTGCCTGGAGGACTTTATAACCGGCAACTTCCAACAAATCTGTTGCCAGTTCCATGTTCATCTGTGTGTCCTCGATGATCAATATCCTCTCCGCCGTCATTTCACCGCCTTCTCAGTTTCCCGCCTTATGTTTTTATCCAGTCCCGATCGGAATCATAAAGCTGAAGGTGCTGCCCTTTCCCTCACCCTCACTTTCAGCCCAGATGCGACCGCCGTGCAGCTCGACAAGTCTTCGGGTCAATGCCAGCCCCAGGCCGGTTCCTTCCTGCTGACGGGCTAACGATGAGTCCATCTGTTCGAACTTGCCAAACACGCGCTCAAGATTTTCATGTTTGATGCCGATGCCAGCGTCGGAAACGGCTACGATTAGGTCGTCTTTTTCCTGTCTCCCTTCCACGGTGATAGTCCCGCCGTCTGGAGTGAATTTCACCGCGTTTGAGAGCAGATTGAACATGATCTGTTTAAGCTTGCGCTCATCCGCTTGGAACCTAAGGTCTGACAGCTCATCCGCAAGGCGAACTTCGAGACCGATCCCATGTTTCAGGGCCTTTTCCCTGATCATGACCAGGCTATCTCCCAGCAGACTATTTATAGCTATCGTGGAATGCTCGAGCTCCATCTTTCCCGCCTCCACCTTCGAGAGGTCCAGAATGTCGTTGATCAGCGCGAGCAGGTGATTGCCACTGGTGAGGACATTATGGGTGTATTTTAACTGCTTCTGGTTTAACTCCCCAAAAGTTTGGTCCGAAAGGATTTCCGAAAAACCGATTATGGCATTAAGGGGGGTACGCAGCTCATGGCTCATGTTGGCCAGGAATTCACTTTTGGCCTGAGTGGCAACATCGGCAGCTTCTTTGGATTTTTGTAGATTTTCGTTGGCAATCGCCAGATCAGCAGTGCGTTCCTTCACCCTTAATCCTAGCTCATCGTGTGCCTTCTGCAGCTCTCCTTCAGCCTCTTTGCGCTTGGTGATGTCATGCACAGACCCGATCAGGTGCGTGCAGGTCCCATCTTCATCAAAGGCCGGTGCCACTGCCACAGCACCCACCGTCACTCCGGTAGGGTACTGCGTGGATTCTTCCCAGCGAACAATCTTCCTCTCTGCAATAGCCTCCTTATATTTTCCCAGCACCAGCGAATGAGATGGTTCCGGAATAACCTCTTCAGTTATCTTGCCAACGATTTGATCTTCAGTCAATCCCGTGGCCTCCAGGAATGCTCGGTTGACAGATATAAAACGGTAACGGCCATCAGACTCGACCTGTAGCTGATACAACACATCCCCGGCTGTGTCGTAGATCAACCTGAGGCTCTTCTCGCTTTTGCGCAGCTCTTCCTTCGCTTGCTGGCGCTCGAAAACCCGTCCCAGTTGGGTGCCCACTTGGGCCATAATCTCTAGAAGGGGTTCATCAGGCTCTACCACCTGGGAAGAAAAGAACTCCAATACGGCCACGACCTCAGTCCTCACCAGTACCGGGAATCCAAAACCGGCTCTGATACCGATGTCCTTGGCTAGTTTGGCCCTTGGGAAGTTGGTGTCTTTGGTTACGTCGGTGATCCAAGCAGGTTTGCCAGTAGAGAACACCCGCCCCGGTAGCCCAACTCCAGGATCAAAGCTGGTTTTCTCAGTTACACGCTTGAAGGATTCAAAACGCTCAGGCTGTTGCAGTTGCCAAATTGTTGTGGGCCGGAGCTGGCCCGATGAATCCTTTGCTGGGGTGTAAACATGACCGATGGGCCACTCTGTGTAAGCACAGACTGCTTTAAGAACGGACCTCAATGCGTTCTCAACGTCGGTCGCCTCATTCGCAGCCACCACAACCAGCTGCAGTATTCGCTGGGTTGCGTTCTCCCGGCGATGCGACTCTTCCGCCTGCTTGCGGCTGATGCTGAAAATGATCGTCAGTCCGACCAAAAGAAGAATGGAGAAGACTGTCAGGACGGATACGACGTACTGGGTAGAGCGAAGCGTCTTATAACCCTCGTTAGCGTCGATTTCCGTCGCCATCCCAAGCCCAAGATCTGCATCCCATAACCATGTGCCGATGACTGGTACCCCTCGATAATCCCGGTACCCCTCCAAGTCAATTCCTGATTTGCCCGCCACGGCGCTCGCAGCCATGCGGGTCAGAGGCCGTTGACTCTTAGGGATTTTGCTAGGCTTTCCCTCTACCAGGTTTGCGCCAGGATCACGGATAGCCACATTGAGAATCCCAAGTTTATCGGGCTTGATAAGGCCGATCTCACGCAGTTGATCATCAAAGCGGCTCTCACTGACCAGGAGACCATGCTTGTCAAAGGCGTAGGTTTCACCGCTAATCCCGAGCCGTCCTCGCTGGAAAATGGCTGTAAAATCTTCCCGAGGATTGATGCGAAAAGTGAGGACGGCAATGATTGCGCCGAACTCGTCCCTGATGGGCGCTCCTACGAACATGGTGGGCTGACCTTCGCGCAAGATACCGTTTTCGTCTGGGAGTGGAACGTCTGAACGTTGTGGCAAACTCATTGCCGTTTTCCCGGACCAGATCTTCGTAAGAATCTTTTCCTGCTCGACCAGCAGGTTTGGCACGCCGAGATTGATGTCGCGTGTAGAACCCAAGTTGATATTATCCGGCCCGATGATGAAAAAGCCCTGATAGCCTTTTCCTGTGTGCACAGCGCGGAGCCAAGTGCGTATTTCATTTTGCGTAGATGTATTGCCAAGCGCTACTTCGGTACGCTTCGTTGCCAGAAGTTCTTTGGTCAACTTGACCACCTCCGGCGAGTTAGCCCAGATTTGGGCTGCTGCTCTATGCTCCTTGACCCAAGATCGGACTGCTTGTTGCGTCGTTTCGAGAACCGTGGTTAGGGACTCACCAATTTTATTCCTGCTGTTAGCGGTTATCGTAGCCGTTATCCACCATGAAACTATGCCAAGCAGGATTACCGCCAATGTTGCTGCAATGATTATAGATCGTCGATGAACTATCATCTCTCAACCATGTCCCAATTGACCCTTCTTCAAATGCCTACTCCCCCCAGATTTCATTATATCCGTAAGTATGGACTCAATTCCATCGCCCACCGCCTGTCGTCAAAGCATTATGAGTTATTAGGGTTAGAATCTACATGTCGCCTTGTATGTTCACAAGCCATAACTATCCTGAAGCGTTTTTCATATACTATAGGATTCATAGCGGATTAGTAATAGACATGCGCTTAATTGGTCATCACTAGTTACCATATAGCCAATTCCTGCCCCGCTTTCCTGACCCTTTTTGTATTTGACGACGGAGGGTACATGAACTGAACCCCGCCGATGGCGGGGGATAATCCATTGCTCTTTGTAACGACCGATCTAAAAACCCCACCGATTGCCGGCTCTCTGGGGGTTCCTGCATTCCAAGATAGTGCGATCGAAGTTTGGTCCCACTGTGGTCCCGCAGATTTGTAAGTGATTGTTATTTAAGAGCAGTTTTCAGGCTCATGACCCGAAGGCTGGAGGTGGAATAATCGGATTCGGGGTTAAAGATCTCCGGGATCTGAGAACCACATTGGTGTTGTGGCCCAACATCGCAGTAGCTCTGGGATATTTGTCGCCCGTTCTTTCGTATCGTACGCATGCTCTTCCTCCATGGTGGCCGGCAAGGCGCCCTTCTTCACCACAGACACGGGTTTAATCACTCCAGTCTCTCGATCGATCTGCGCCCAGTTCACCGCATCAATTTATGCCGCTTGGCATAGGTTGTAAGTTTTCCAGGGTCGGGCAGCATGTCGGCGGTAAGCTTCTTGCTGATGTCATATAAGTGCTCGCTGGTAAGAACCTGTTTAGCACCTTCCGAAATAGCCGTTCTACCCTCGAGTTTTTTCCCTTATTCGGCATGATTGCAGTGATCAGGTTTCGACCAAGCGCAACACCACCGCCCTGGGTACGATTAGCGTCGGCCAATAATTGACCCTTTTTGACCTCGTCACCTTTTTAACCAAAGGCTCACTATTGATGAAACTTCATCGGCTAAGCGGCATACTGTTATGCAGCTGCAATTGCAAATTGGGCATATGCCCCGAATCAGTGTAGTTAATAAACCCCGCCACCAAGGAGAAATCAATTGATGCCGGAGATTCTAATTGAGCACCATAGGTTCCCCAGGATAACGCAGTACTTCGTTAGCCTTCTCCAAAAGCGCCTGCCAGTCTGGATTAGGAGAGTCCCGGTTCTGCACCAGATATCTGTGGGTCAATGTGAAGGAGAACAAGCTAGCGATAGGCCGATCTGCCGCACCGAGCAGAGCCTGCAGATAATCGAGCGGCTCTCCAAGTTTTGAATGCAATTCCTCCTCGAAAATCGATTCATCTTCAACATCAACAAACAGCGCTGGAAACAGGGATTCACTTGGCAATCGATCTTTCGGGATCAGTTCCATCATCTGTCTTGTGAGCCGTATGAGGGTAAACCGACCGGTTCTACCCTCTGGCAGCCTAATTGCTCCACGCTGGCGGTCAATATTCCAGTGGACGAGGTTGGCCAACACAATGCAGCTCAGGCCGGTAGATAGCAGGAGGCTATAATATAGCCGCCAGGATCCAGCACCCGTAAAAATGATCTCGAGGTCCTCGATCTCCAGCGGCCGGTTGATGACGTGTTTGATTTTTCTGGGGAGGGCTGGTATTTCTTCGCCTATCATATCATTACTCCTCTTTCCCTCGACAAATTGCCCTAGCCTAGCCCATCACATGACACCTGTCGGGCCACATAGCTGGATAAAGTCTAGTGATGCAGGCTCCTCCGTCGAGAAAGAGATCGCTGCACCCATGTTTTTGGGCCAGTAATGGCCTCAATAGAGCGGTTTCTCTGTATCCAAGGGGCTACTTTTACTGCAAAAAAGGTAGTCAACTGCCACTCCAAATCTGGGATTTTCTCCTCGCCAAACGGGATTCTAATAGCCACAGAATCGTAAGCAGCGGCAAATGCATGAAATACCTGCCCCACGTGCCCCAAGGTTTAAAACCGGTGATCGGCTAATATTTATGAATGCTCTTCTTCCTTGTTCGGTGTATAAGACACGATCTGGTCATCATACTCCTGAATCAGTGCAAGAAGGCGTGGTATATTCGCCCGATTCCTCTCGGCATATACCTTGAACTGTTTTCGAACATCTTGTTGACTGGCACCGTTTTTGAGCATGGTATGCAGTTTTGATATGATGGTCCTCAGCGCTGGGGGATTGAGGTCTTGGTCCTCAGCGGCTAGTGCCAGAGTCGTGAAATCAATATCCATCAAAGTAAATTTGCTTATTCCGGACCGGACGACCAGTTTTTCGTGCACCCTGTAATGTCGCCTGTAGGTGCGCAAAGACAATTCTGGATACAAGGTGGATATGTACTTGAGGTAGCTCGTCATGCTCTCAGGTTTCCTTGTCCACCGGTTGCGCTGCTTGTGCCCAAGGTATAATTCCCGACCGAGGTCGAACCGCGATAGTCGTTGGCCATCAATAGCGGATTTGATAAAATAGAGTGCCAACGCCTCACCCTCACTTTTTTTCATTTAGTACCCATCTTCAAAACAATGGTTTGCTGGCATTGCGGCATCACCGCGCGATCATGGGAATCGACTCAGACGTGAGTTCTCCAGCTAATCATCCAGCTTTGAGACGCGATAGCAGCTTTCGCTCCCAAGCCAACCATTTTATCATCGCGAAACCGGGGCTCGACAGGTTCTTATTGCGGGCACTGTTGGCTCAACTGGCAAAAGTGGTTTCAGAATGGCCTCCACCAGGTCTGCACTAAGGTGGGCGTACTTCTCGAGGGGGATTCTGCGTATACCGGTCATTTCAGCAAATATCTCCATGTGTTTCGCGATTACTTCCATGGGTAAATCGTTCTCAATGCACCAATATTCCCAATATGAGTCCACAAGATAGTGATCGTAATCCCTGCAAAATACTTCGGCAATAAGCACGACAACGTGATACCAATTAGGATCAGGGTCGCGCGCAAGTTCGAGAATTGAATCAACAGTCAACATGTGTTCTTCAACAAGGTATGCAATGCTGCGTTCAATATCGGCACTGTTTTTGGGCGGTGCACTAAGTTGTTCGATAAACCCTGAAATTTCCTCATAGGAGAATTGGGGTCGATGATCAGATTGATCCATCATGCTGAGATCCTTTCAATAAAAAGTTCAGGAGTATAATTTCCATTGCTCCGGTGTGGGACGCGATTGGCGAAAGCACTATTCCCGAAACTCGTGCGAATTGTCGAGATACGCCGATAGGGCCGGGGCATCTGCCGGTTTCTCATGAGACGTGTAGAACTGGTGCCATCAACGGGGTAAAGCCAGGAGGCAAAGGAACTCATTATTTTGCCCTCTTTTTTTGCCTTTTTTTTGTTTATCGACGGGAGGGCAACGGCCGTTTAAGCCGTTGCTCGTGCGTTCGTACTGTATTTTTGGGTACAAAAAGCCTTTGTATGACTGGCATTTCTCGGTCTCACGGTTAGGATTAGCACTTGATAGCCCTACCGAGGGTAGGACACCCTTCTCATCCACAGTTTCCGGCTTGATAGGGCCGTTCTCTTTATCCATCTGGGCCCAGTTTTTAGCATCGATTGCCGTTTGCCATAAGTAGTCAACCTGCCCGCGGTCGTCGCTGAAGCAAAGCCCTGAGGCTCTCACGTCCCTGGCAATGGGCATCAATCGTGCGTTGTCCAAAGTGACGGGAGCACTTAAATGCATGAGAAGGTAATCGGTTGCTCCCTCAGGAACCGGATGATTGAGAGATTGTCGTCGGTGATTGCCTGATTCGGTCCGAATTGTAACGTCGGGTATCAGTGTGACCCGAGCGGCAATGTTGTTGGTCATATTTCCCACCAAGCGGAGGGATGAACAATGACTCATTGGCAGATGATCCTGCATCTTACGGCTTGGCACAAATGTTTTGTAGAACCATCTTATCTAATCTTATCCGAGGAGAAACGCCGAATGTATTTTGAATTGTCAGCTACCAAACCTGTTCGCCGCATTAATGTGAATTGGATTTCATGAGCGTTAACGATAGATCCATAACTGTCCAGATCGACATTATCTGCGTAGACAATGTCGAAGTTGAAAAACCTCAGCACAGGCATACAGGGTTCTGGGGGATATGGCTCACTGCGTTTGATGGATGGTAATGGTGGCATAATGGTCAGGTCACTGGTCGAGGATTTCAGAAGATTCTGGGGTAAAAATACCTTCGAATATCGATCTGACCATCGCGTCCAAGACGCATTGCTGTATAGGAAATTTCAAGGGTTTTGAGGCTGATCCTTAAGCCTATACGGAATTCGCGAAGAATGTCGAGAGTTTCTTCGGCCTCGCTAAGTGCCCTTAAGAGCGTTTTCCCACTCACCTTAGATGCAACTTCCTCATGACGTTTCCCTTTAAAATAGAGTTCCCGGAGGACTCGGCGGATCTCTTCTGTATTGCTACCGGGCCTGGTGCCAAGCTGTTGGTCTATCCTATCAAAAGTAGAGGGCAAAATCAGGAACGTATGCACACCGCGTCCAGGCCGCTTTATATTGGCTGATAGGTTCTGTAAACGGTCTTTGTAATTGCGATGGCGCCACCAAGGGTCCTTCGACAGCTCAAGAAATAGCCTCATACCAATATTTCGAGGGAATATTATCAGTTCATCCTCATAATGAGGAAAATTTATTGGTTGGGCGACTGCACCACCGATCTGTTCCCATTTTCCATGGCGACGCGCCCAGGGCGAATTTCTCTCCAAGCGGGCTTTCGTATATCTGCCCCAGATTTTCCAGGCCTGTAGGCTAGCACCGTCTTCTAGTATTTCAATTTTCTCCATGGTCATC
>JACZSB010000361.1 GCA_022574435.1 Fidelibacterota bacterium | reverse complement strand
GGTGAACGTTCCCCGATAATCGGGGTCATGGGCGGCAGCCAAGTAGCTGGGGAAGTGGAATCGCTGGCCCGGGAATTGGGCCGGGCGGTGGCGCTGGAGGGTTGGATCGTGCTGAGTGGCGGTCGCGATGCGGGGGTGATGGCGGCAGTCTCAGCCGGGGCGGCCGCAGCCGGGGGAACGGTGGTGGGAATTCTCCCCGACCGGGACCTCACTGCCGCCTCGCCACATTTGACCATCCCCATACGCACCGGCCTGGGTGACGCCCGTAACGTGATCAATATCTTGTCCAGTGACGTGGTGGTGGCCTTGCCCGGTGGCGCCGGCACGCTCTCCGAAATCGCCCTGGCCGTTAAAAACGGCAAACCGCTGATCCTGTTGGGCTGGAGGGAGCCGCCCCTGCCTTCATCCGCCGGCCCCGGTATGAGCAGCTGCGGGCGGGTGTCGGAGGTGATCGCTGAAATCCGGAGCCTATTGGGGAAAGGGCTGGATCACCCCGCCGAAAGGCCTAAGTAAATATTGAATCTCAATATACGGCCCAGCATAATGGTGGTAATAGTCGCAATTGCCGTCGCGGTACTATGCAGCCGCAGCCGATCCCGAGCAATCATTCAGCGCTGATTCCAGCAGCTGGATTTATTAAACCACTTCCAACGAACAGATGCTGTTTGCCGCGCTATGGATCCCGGCCGCCTATGGCCCTACCAACAGCAAGCGGTCCTTTCCGAAGTCTTTGATCTCGAAGCGCACCTCGTAGTCCCGGCCCGGCTCCAGGGGATAAAGAGCCGCCAACGGCACCGACACCAGCACCTCTTCCCCGGATTGGGCCGTCAACCAATCCTGCTCGTCCAATAGTACGATGGAGTTTTCCCGCGGCGAGACCGGCAGCGGCTGCCCCTTTTTTCCCGAGGGTAAAACAATCAGGGATAGTTCCACCTGTGGATGGAGGAAAAGCCGGCCGCCTTCGAAGCGGAACTCGGGGAGGATGGCATCCTTTTCATGGGCGTTGCGCACTACCAGGTCCACGGTCAAGGCTTCCGCCGGGGCAGTGGCGTTCAACCGGATAAACAGCAGGTCCTTTCTCAAATAGCGCCGCACAGCCCGCCGTTTCTTGGGATCCACGAAGCTGTACCCGTCCGCCAGATAGACGTCACCCTCAGTGCGTACCAGCAGCCAGATGCCGGTCCGATCCCCCAATTGTAGTGGATTGACTAAACCGGGAACTTGCGGTTCAATCCAAGTTACCGTCAGAATCTGCTCCCCGGCGCCGGCGCCAAACAAGAAGCCGACCATGTCCCCCCAAAGCACCTCGTCCGCCTCCACTGTGAGTAAGGCCATGGGCGGCGTGGATGTGCTGTCCAACGAAACCTGGGAGAGGCGGCCCATGACAATCAGATCACTGCGCCGCACCAGCTCCCGCAACCCATGGTTCTGGGTTCCCCGGTTAGCTGCGGGGACCAGGCAGCCGGTGGCCAGCAACAGCACCAAGGCCGGCAATGGGATCAGCTGACGGCGTCCATTCATGCCAATTGCTCCCCTACTTGTTGCACCTTCAAAAGGTTGGTTGTGCCGGCCCTGCCCACCGGTATACCGGCGGTAAATATAAAGTGGTCGCCCGGCTTAACCAGCCCTTCCCGCAGCAGCAGGCGTTCGGCGGCGGCGATCATCTCATCGGTGTTGGTGTGTTCGGGTACCTGGAAGGCCGTTACGCCCCAGCTCAATTGCAATTGGCGGCAGGTCTCCAGCAGGGGCGAAAGCGCGATAATCCGGGCCCGGGGCCGGTTGCGGGACACACCCCGGGCAGTGATGCCGCTATGGGTCATGGTGACGATTACGGAGATATCGCTTTCCCTGACCATATTGCTGGCGGCATGGCTGATGGCATTGGCGATACCGCGGCTCTCATAGTCGTCCTGCCGGCGGATCACCCGGTCGCTGGTGGCGGTCTCGGTGGTGCGGGCCACGGCATCGAGGGTCTCCACCGCCTTTACCGGGTAGCGGCCCACGGCGGTCTCATTGGACAGCATGAGCGCGTCCGTACCGTCTAAAATGGCATTGGCTACATCATTCACTTCCGCCCTGGTGGGCGTGGGCGCGGTGACCATACTATCGAGCAATTGGGTGGCGGTCACCACCGGTTTTCCCATGGCATTGCAGCAACGGATGATGCGCTTCTGGATCAACGGCACTTCCTCCAGCGGCAGTTCCACTCCCAGATCACCACGAGCGACCATCACTCCATCGAAGGCGGCCACGATATCCTCCAATGCCGCCACCGCTTCCGGTTTTTCGATCTTGGCCATCACCGGCAATCGCCGCCCGGTAGCCACCATAATCTCATCGATCGCCGCCCGGTCCTGTGGGGTCCGCACGAAGGAGAGCGCCACCCAGTCGATCTCGCACTCCAACCCGGCCCGTAACATGGCCTCATCCCGCGTCGTAAAGGCGTCCAGCCCGAGGGCAACTCCGGGGAAATTGACCCCTTTTTTGGGCTTCAGCAGACCACCGTAAATAACCCTGGTTAGCAAGGAAGTATCCGATAGCTGTTCCACCACTTCCAGCTCGAACCGGCCATCATCGAGTTTTACCCTGGCCCGGTCCGCCACATCGATAAACTTTAGATTGGGCTGCACGACCAGATCCGCCTCGCTGCCGGTCCCCAGCACCAGTTTCTCATCGGGAACCAATTGCCTTCCTTTGCGGGGAACATTGGCTACCCTGATCTTAGGGCCGGCCAAGTCCAGCAGGATCCCAATCATCAGCTGCTGGTCAGCGGCGACCTCCCTGATGAGCGCCACCATTTCAGGGATCTCCGGCGGGTCGATATGGGCCGTATTTATGCGGGCCACGTCCATGCCGGCCAGCATCAGAGCGCGCAGGCCCTGTATATCGCCGGAGGCTGGCCCGATGGTGGCGACAATTTTGGTTCTGCGTCGGGAATCTAGAAGGTTCATGTTGGCTTATAGCAGATAATTCGGTGGCCGGCGCCTATTCCAGCCGCCGAATCGAATTCCAGTTATACTGGTGGCGACGTTACTGACGCGCTGAAAGCGGCACAAGGAGCGAATGTTCAGGAGTTCGCCTGAAAATTGACTACGTGAGCCTGAAACGCACTGATCCACTAGCTGGCGGACTCAGCTATCGAGAAATGTATAAAATGACAAGGAAATTGTTTTTGAATAGGGGACTCCCTGGCCAGGGAAAACGGCAATGGC
>JACZSB010000360.1 GCA_022574435.1 Fidelibacterota bacterium | reverse complement strand
CTCCAAAGATGAACTCAAGGGGTCTCTGCTGGGCGTCCATGTCTCGCAAAGCAAAGGCCAGCTGAGCACCGCTGCCACCGATGGACACATTTTGAGGCTCCAGAATGGCCTACAAGGCGGCAAAGAAGCCTACGAGGGCATTCTACCTGCCAGGCCGCTTCTGCTCCTTAGCAAGCTGGCCAGGGGGCATACCAGGGTCGGTCTGTCTGATACTCACCTCAGTTTCGCTCTGCCTGGCGACGTGACCCTGTTCGTGCGTCTCATCGACGAGACTTACCCCGATGTGATATCTGTGATCCCCCGGGAGTTTACCGGTGAAATGCTGCTGGACCGCGACAAGGCTTTGGCGATCATCAAGGCGGCCAAGCCTTTCGCCAACAGAGATACCCACCTGGCCGTAGTTGGTCCGGCAAATGGACAAACGCGACTCCTGGTTGAAAACCTGGAGGAACAAACCCACTGGCAGGCGCCATTGCCGGTCACCAATCACACCGGAGAACAGTTCAGCATCGGTTTTGACCTGCTACTGCTGGAGAAAGTGCTGTCCGGCCAGCAATCCCCCACCATCCGCTGGCAATACACCGGTCCCGACACGGCGTCCATCTTTACCGAGGTCGGCAAACAGTGGCAGAGCGGCGCCCAAACGCTGCTGATGCCCATCAAGCTTAATGAGGAGGAAACTCATGTTCCAGAACGTAGTGATCGACCGGCCGCAGAGGCTTGAAGACGAGATCGAAGCCTTCAAATTGGACGCGGTTGACGACGAGAAAAACTATACTGCAGCCAGATTGCGGCTCTGCCGGGATTCTGAAAACCATCAGCCCGTGCTGTTCTACAGCCAGGAGCTGTCCAGGAATTTCAAGGACCCCCAGGATCCGTTTGGCAAACGCCATCTGATCCGGGCATTCGCCCCGGGACAGTTCCAGGCGGCTGCCGACGAAGTAGTGACCGGCAAATTCCAGGATACGCTGCTTGCTCATAAGCAGACCATCCCCGACTACTCACCCTTATCGGATATCCATTCCACAAATATGAGCCTATTCCTCGACGAGGAAACGGCCCAGTTCCTGGAAGACGTGGACGTGCGGATTGATGGCCTCTCAGAGGACTTCCAAGGCATAGAGTCGGTGAGTTCGACTCCCTACCTGGAAGATGTTGCCCGGGATGCCACCCAGATCAAGCGGGAACTGGCCGGCCTGAGGGGCAAGTACGAGGTGGTCAAGGAAAAACTGGCCGATGAGTTCGAAGAGTACCTGGATCCAAAAACCGTGAGTGATGAGGTCTTCTACGAGACACTGGCACGAGAAGGGCATTTGCCCCAGCGCTTGGTTCAGGCCCATCTCTCCATCCGGGAGCGGATGCAGGAGCTCGAGGCCCAGTTGGGGCAAGTGCAAGCCGCTGTGTTCAGCGAAACAGCTCCCAAGATCAGGCTGCCCAGGGCAGTGGAGCTGCTACCGGCCATGGCCATTTAGAAAGGAGGACCCATGAACGATGCCCAACTGCTGCTGGACCGGGTCAGCGATCAGGACTTGCGGGAGGCTTATCACGACAGGTTCACGTTAAGGGCCGGCGAGGTCCTGAATAATAGCCGGAAAGTTGCCGACCACCTGGCCACCCTGCTGGCCGGGCGCACCCGGGAAACCTTCGTGGTTTTGTTCCTCAACCGCCGCAATGCCCTGCTCTCCACCGAAATCCTGTTCGAGGGCACCTTGACCCAGGCCGTGATTTTCCCCCGGGAGATCGTCAAATACGCCTTGCTGAAAAACGCCGCGGCCATCATCTGTGGCCACAACCACCCATCTGGTGAAGTGAAACCCAGCGGCGATGATCAGGCTATTACACGGAAAATCAAGCAGGCCTGCGGGCTGGTGGACATCCAGTTGCTGGACCACCTGATTATTGCCGGCGGGGATTTCTTCTCCTTCGCCGACAGTGGCCTGCTGTAGGCCGGGAGGAAGACATGCCCCTTTACACCTATCACTGCGAAGCCTGCAACACCCGATTCGAGCGGCTCTGTCCTAAGAGCCGGGAGCAAGTGCGCTGCCCACAATGCGGCAGGGCCGCCAAGCGGGTCTTCCGGCCCTGCGGGTTTATCCTCAAGGGCCGGGGCTACCATGTCACAGACTACGGCCACTTCGGCTCCAGGAAGGGTTAAAGCTATCCGGATTGATCTGCATAAATATTGTTGCGACATGACCGATCCGGCATAGGCCTTTCGGGGCATCGATCTGCCTGAGAAAGTCACCTGGTAGTTCCACTAGGTGGCTTTTTTTAGCTGACCACGGGACCATTACCGGTTGGCATATATGATGTTGGTCAGACAGGGATTTTACGAGCGCAGAGCGGTCCTCAAAGCCATGTGCGGGGTTGTGTGGGGATGGAAGGACTCCTAGCCTGTTTTAGCGACTGGGTGAGACGTGCCTTTCTGCTGAAGGTGGCTGGCTATACGTACAAGGAGATCGCTAACCGTTTGGGCAAATCCACTGATTCAATTCGGTACCATCTACGGCATGCGGGCAGGCAGTTCATAGCATATTTTGAATTACAACCTGGCTGCTTGGCTCGGTACGGTCTTGCCAAAGATGATTCAGGCCACCCATACTCCTTGCAATTGACATAGAACCTAAATACCTTACGATGCTTGATCTATAACAGTTGAAACAGTAAATCGACTCGCGAGGCCACTATGGCTTACTTCTCAAACCGCCTTGTCTTTCTAACGCTGGTAATTTCATCCGGCCTTCATGCGACAACTATAAATGTTCCCGCTGATTCGACCACAGTTCAGTCGGCCATCGACGGTGCCACGAATGGGGACACTGTGCTCGTGCAGCCAGGGACGTATGTTGAGAATATCAACTTCAATGGTAAGAATATTGTTGTTGGGTCGTTGTTCTTAACAACTGGTGATACTTCGTATATATCTCAAACCATTATTGATGGTAATCAAAATGCGAGTGTAGTTACATTTGAGAACAATGAAGACCGAGGTGCTGTTTTATCCGGATTTACAATCAGGAATGGTTCCTCGGGAAATGGAGGGGGGATTTATTGTCGATATTCAAGTCCTACGCTGACAGATTTAGTAGTGACTGATAACCATAATGGTGGTGGCATCCATATTGTCTCAGGAGGAGGAACACAGAATCCTGGTTTCATACCTCCCTCCCCATTAATAAGAAATACCATAATAAGTAATAATCGAGCCACAAACGATG
>JACZSB010000359.1 GCA_022574435.1 Fidelibacterota bacterium | reverse complement strand
CAGCGCCCCCTCGGGAGCTCACCGCCAGCCGTGGACCTTCGTGGCCATATCCAACCCGCGCCTGAAAGGTGAAATCCGCCGGGCGGCGGAGGGGGAGGAGCGGGAGAACTATGAGCATCGCATGTCTCCCGAGTGGCTGGAGGCGCTAAGACCACTGGAGACCGGTTGGCGGAAACCGTATCTGGAAATCGCGCCCTGGCTGATAGTAGTCCTCCAGCACACCTACCAGCTACTTGAGTCCGGGGAGCGGGGTAAGAACTACTACGTCACCGAATCGGTGGGGATCGCGGTGGGCCTGTTCATCACCGCCGTGCACCGGGCCGGGCTGGTGTGCCTGACCCACACTCCCAGCCCCATGGGATTTCTGGCGGAGATACTGGGGCGCCCGGCCAACGAGAAGCCGTTCGCGCTCTTGCCGGTGGGCTACCCGGCACAGGATTGCATGGTGCCGGACCTGAGGCGCAAGTCGCTGGCAGAGGTGGCAGTATTCGAGGAGGGTTAGTTATTAGTAAGCGGCGAGCTCTACCCGGTCAGGAGATCTTGCTGTCTTCCCGATTGCAATTCTTGGATCTTGTCTAATGGTTTATCCAACTGGCGGGTTCGAGTGGTCACTAGCTCCTGATAGTCCCGCTGGGCACTATCGAGGCTCCGTCCCAACTTATCCATCTGCCCGATATACTTAGACCACTGCTTCTGAAAGCTCTCCAGCAGTTTGAATATCTCCCCCGCTTTTTCCTCCATGGCGAAATTGCGTACCGCCTGCCGCACCAGTGAAAGCACGGCGTACAATGTGATTGGCGAGCAGAGAATTATGCGCTGTTCCAGGGCATAGTCCAGCAGACTGGCATCATTTTGGTGAATGAACCCGTAAATGGCCTCATTGGGGATAAAGACCATGGCATAATCGACGGTGCCGTCCGCTGGGCTGACATACCCTCGTCCCGCGACATCCTTGATATGGTTTTTTACATCGGCCAGGAATTTGCGCTTAGCCTGCTGGGCATCCGAATCAGACTCAGCTTCGATGTAGTATTCATACTGATCGATGGGAAACTTGACATCCAGATTGATCTTCTTGCTCTTGGGCAGCAAGAAGGTAAAGTCGGGCCTGGAACCGGATTTCAGGGTTACCTGGGTTTGATAGTTGAGGCCTTCCTCCAGGCCCAGGAGCTGCAGGATATCCTCAACCATTCTCTCCCCCCATTTGCCCCGGGCTTGGGAGGAAGACAGGACTTTCCGCAGTCCATCGGTAGTGGAGCGCAGTTGCTCGGTCTGCTCTTTACTGGAGGCTAACCCCTCTTCCAACTTGGTTGACTTGTCCACCAAATCCTTCAGCGCTGTGCCTATCTCTTGCAGATTGGCGTCGATAAGTTTCTTCTTTGACTCCAGGTGCTGGTCGCTCTCCTTACTGAGAGCCTTGAATTTTTCTGCAGCTAACTGCAAAAACTGGTCACTTGAGATTTTCAGGGCTTGACTGGAAAGTGCCGCGAATGTATCCTTGAAGCGCTTATCGAGATCGTCCCGCTCACCCAGTTCACGCTGGGCTGCTTCCAGCCGTAGCCGCGCTTCCTGGAGATCAGCGGCACGCCTTAGCCAAGCTATATAGTACCCCGCAATCGACCCTGCGCCCAGGGCCAACAGCACCAGTAGAATCCACCACCCAGTGGCCATACTTCGCTCCGGAATTAGGCGGCGTCCCGGCAGCTCTGCCAGTTCGCGCCGGTGAGTAGAGTTATCAAGTAATTTACAGGTTAATTAAGCGCCCCGGGGTTCAAACCGGGCCGGGCCTCTACCTGGAAAGCCGACCGGGTGCGCCTGATGATCGAGGCCACCAGCTCCAGGTCGTAGTTCCACTGGCGCCGATCCTGGCTGCGGCCGGCGAATTTCACCAGGTCGGCCAGCTCCAGCAGCTGGCCTACCAGGTTGGCAATTTCCAGGTCATCGGTCTTGCGCGGCAACACCCGCTGAATCTCCGAAGTGGTCATCTCCAACGCCCGAAACAGGTAACGCCGCTCCAGGTAGCACCGCAGGATGCGTGAGAGTTCCAGGTAGTGCTCATCCGCCCGGGCTTGATCATAACCCTGTTCCCGCAGCCCCGCCAGGTCGTCCAACGCCGCCCGGTCCGGATATAGCCGACTGCCCTTATTGCCGGTCGCAATGGGTGTGGTCCGCCGCCGCCAGATCAGCACCATGACGCCCAGCACTAGGATCAGTAACAGCGCCTGCAGCAGTTGGGTACGGGGATCAGTGAGGATCACCGGCAACATACTTTTGATATTGCGGATATCCTGCTCCTCACCGGTGAGACTGGTAACGACCAGCACCGCCAGCGAGTCGGTTTCCAGCAGATGTTCGGAGCCATCGGGGAGGACGTACTTCACCGGGATACCAGGCAGCACGATCCGGCCCAGCTCCCAGAAACTGAACAGATATTCGGCGGACCGCGGCCCTAGTTTGGTCTCCAGGAGGCTGACGACCGGGTCAGCAATCTCCAATTGCGGAAAATGCGGTACCGCACCCGGCGCCAGGTCCACCACCAGCCGCAGTCGCACCGGCTGCCCAACCAGGACCGTATCGGCACTCCAGTGAGCCGTAATAGCCGTACCCTGGGCCTGCAGGACAGCCATCAGGAAAAATATGGCGCTGGCAATTACTCTCAATGGCGACTGGAGCGGGTAGTAAAGTAGTTCATCAGTGGTTGCACGTAACTCTCGTGGGTATTGATGGAGATCAGGTCGATGGAGTTGCGCCGGCAGAATTGCTGGAAAATGGTGCGGCGTTGCTCCACCTGCCGTCTGAACTGCTCTCTGACGGCCCGGGATGAGGTGTCCAGCCAGGCTGAGGCGCCGGTTTCCGGATCGTACCATTTCACCAAACCCAGATTAGGCAGGTTTTGTTCGGTGGGGTCTTCCAGGCGCAGCAGGATCAGATCATGCTTACGGCCCATCAGTTTCAGGGGAATATCAAATCCTTCGTCCAGGAAATCGGATAACAAAAAGATAACGGCCCGCCGCTTCAATACCCGCAGCAAGTATTCCAGCGCCAGGTCGATACGGGTGCTGTGCCCCGTCGGTTCATGGTAAACCAGGTCACGGATCACGCGCAACACATGGGCCCGGCCCTTCTTGGGAGGGATGAACTTCTCCACGCCATTACTGAATATAACCAGCCCTACCTTGTCATTATTCTTGATGGCGCTGAAGGCCAGCACGGCGGCAATTTCGGTGGCAATATCGCTTT
>JACZSB010000358.1 GCA_022574435.1 Fidelibacterota bacterium | reverse complement strand
CCGCCGCTGAGGGAGGGGATTTAGGGGTGGGTGCTTCATGGACCCTGCCGAACCCCGCCGATGGCGGGGGATGGGCCGGACGCGAAAGGAGCCCGGCTGCCCACGGCCGCCGAGCTCCTGAACGCTTACCAATGCAGGTAGGTGCTAGTCCTCTAGAGCCGCCAAGGCCGCGGGGCGTGCCAGGGCGTAGCCCAAGGCCCGGTGCAGGTTGTCGAAGCTCTGGCTGGCAATCTCATTCCAGCGGGCTACTTGGCTAAATAGCTCTGCTGCCCGGGCTTCATTGCCGGAGCCGGACTCGGCCTCCGCCAGCAGGTAAAACGTGTAGGGATCCTGTTGATCGTCTTGCCCAAGATGCTCAATGGCCGTGGCGTGTTCGCCTTTTTCAAGATAGATCAGCCCCAGGAGTCGGTGATGATCCTCCATATCCATTGGATTGTCCCCGGCTGCGATCTTGGCTTTGTGTTCTTCCGCTCTGGCCATTGCCCCTTCAAAATCGTTTCGCTTTGCCGCCATAAATGCTTCTAGGTGAAGCGCCCCCCTGGCAAAGCGATCCTTTTGGGATGGGCTGAGGTCGGCTTCCTGCACCACCCGCCGGCAGGCTGCCAGGCTCTGTTCAGCCTGGTCCAGATTCCCCATTTTGATATGGATGCGACAGGCTCCCGTGTGGACCAGCGCCAATCTAAAGGGAAGGTCCGCCTCCGCAGCCATCTCGACGCACCGGTCCAGCTCGGCCAGGGCCTGCTGGTAGTTGCCTTCATTGAGATACGAGAAGGCAGTCATTTCCCTGTTGACGACTTTATCCCGAGGCGTCGTTTCCATTTCCAGGGCTTGGTCATAGGCCGCCCGCCCCTCGGCATACCGGCCCATGTAGACCAGGTTGAGACCGATCTTGCGTTGAGAGATGGCGAATTGGGGGTTCAATTCGACGGCTTTCTGATAATGTTCGATGGCCTCATCGTGACGGCCCATCCGGGTATACAGGTCAGCCATGGAATCGTAGGGATTGGCTTCCTCGGGAATCAGGCGGATATAGTCCTGGAAAGCTTCCTCCGCCCGGTCATATTCACCCTTTAGGATGTAGGCGTACCCTAAACTGTTATAGGCTGGTGCGAAGTCCTGGTCAATGTCAATCGCCTTTTCGTATTCAGTAATGGCCTCATCAAATTGGTCTCGACCGTCGTATGAAAAACCCAGGATCAGATGCGCCCGCTTGTCGTTAGGGTGCCGTCGTACCAGCCGCTTGCGCAAGTCCAGAGCCTTGTCCGGGTTGTTCTCCGACCAGAGCGCATGATTGGCTTCAATCATCAGCCGCTCACCCTCGGATACCTTGGGCGCCAGGGCCATGGCCCGCGTGATGTGATCCTGACGATCTTTGGCGGAGGTGGATACCCAAGCCCGGTACATGTGGGCCAGGGCGAACTCCGGGTCCTTCTCGAAAGCCTGCGAGTAAAGCTCTCTGGCTTCATCGCGACGGAGGTTTTCCTGCGTGTGGAGGCCCTCCAATAAGAGCTCCCGGGCCTCCTCCGAGCTAGTAGTGACGGGCATTTCGCCGGTTGCACCGCAGCCCGCCATCAGGATGACAAGTATGGATGCGGACAGCGCTCCGGCTGCACGTTTTATGGCAGTATTTAATCTCATGATTGCCCCCCAGCAATTAGTGAATAAAGCTAAGTGCCAAGTAAGTAAATAGCAAGGTTTATTGAGGGTGCCCACACAAAATCAATGGTAACCCGGTAATCCTATCAGTAGAGCCGTTCGTCCATTATAAATCAATTGGGAAAATATATAACTTGTCCGGACCACGGCCCGAAATGAATTGCCGGTTCCTGGCCATGGTTTGGGTAAGAGGCAAAGCAAGGTAGGGGTTGGCATCTCCTGCAAAAGTAATTGCACGGCCCCGCGGAGATGACCCGGGCCTAATAATTGATCCCTGGGTGTACCGCAGTCTATTCGGTATACATATCGATCACCTGCTCGATGGCATCGCTGCATACCCGGCAGAAGTAATCGGGGTTGCGGGTGAACATCAGGCAGTCCACCTGGGACCGGTAGAGTCCCTTAGCCTCATAACCCGCCCCTTCGAAAGCGCCCACCTTACCAAAGTGCGCCTCACCTTCCAGCATGGGCTTGGTGATGGCCTTGACCTCACCAAATAGCGCCTCCAGATCTTCCTCGGAGGCCCCCTGTTCCCTGAGTGCCGTCCGTCTGGCCTGGTAAGCGTATGATGCACTGTCGTAGGCCGCTTGGTTCCAGCGGGTAGGGACCGGTGTGCCGGCCTCCACCAGGTGGGCCCATTTCAGGTTGCCGGGGTCCAGCAGGGCGGTAATGTTGGATTCCCACGGCTCCACACCGGGAGGATTGAAATCCTCGTAGGCGGTGGAAGAGGTGTAGTATTCATCGGCTAATCCGGCGAAGGAGTGGCCGAACTCGTGGACCACGAGGTAAGGGGCCTGGCTGCTGTGGGCCGCGGCCGTGGCGTACAGGTTGAAGATGCCGCCCCCGCCGTATTTGCGGTCGTTGTTGATGATGATCAGGGCGTCGTAGGGCGCCTGGGCCGCCACCTCGCGCACGGTCCGGTTGGCATAGGTCAGGATATAGCGGTCCGAGTCCAGCGCGTTATAGCTCAGCCCCAACGGATTGTCGCGCCAGACACCCTGGCGGGGATTGCTGATCCCGGACTCGGCCGTGGGCAGGTGGATAGCCCGCACGTTGAAATCGCCTTTGCGCGATTTGAACGGCTCGAAACTGAACAGTGCAGCCGCCAGGCGCTCAACGTCCCGCTTGAATTTCAGGCGCTCCCTTTTAGTATAGCCATCGCCCAAGAACAGGATGTCCACGCTGGTTTCCGGCGGGCCACCCTCAAATACCGTCCAGACTTTGCCGGCGGGGGCCACCTCCGAGCGGTTGACGAACCGGCTGGTGGGATCGACCTCGGTCTCGTAGAAGGGGGCGAAGGTTCCATCAGCCTGGCGCTTGTTAAGCACCAGCCTCACCGGCGCCTTTGGCTCGGGGAAACGCTGCGACTCGTGGAAGGTGCCCCAGACCCCGTCGTGGGCGGGACTAGTAGTCTCGTACTCCCCGTAGATGGAGGCAAAACCGCGGGAGTAGAGCAGCTCGCCGGAAGCAGCATCGAATACTTCGAACAGGTACTTGCCCCGGTTGGTGCGGTCCACCAGCTGCACCCGGCTGCCGGGCCAGGGACCTTCCAGTCTCACCTGGTCCAGGGAGACATGGTCCTCGTCGAA